>PXBG01000141.1 GCA_003566995.1 Syntrophobacteraceae bacterium | reverse complement strand
CTCGAGGAGATAGGCCTGAAGGCTTCCCGGGGTTTGCTTTCGATCCCAGGGGGATCCCGATTCCCCCCTCAATTGGTGAATGATGTCCCAAATGCTTCGTACTTTTTGCCATTTTTCCACTTCATCACTTTTCATGTTTCAATGACCGCCTCTCCCTGTGAAGGTGAAGAAATATTCTCGGAAACACCCCGGCGCCGGGACCAGTAGTGTTCCAGCTGCTCCTTCCTTTCTCTGAAAACCTCCTGCACCGGATCGGGTGTGATGCTCACCAGCACAACCGCTGCTTTCTGCACATAAGGCGTCACTTTTGACTGCCGCAGGAACTCATTGTCCGCCGGCAGAAAAAAGGTCATGGCGGAAATGATGACGATGGACAGCACCAGTGCTTTTCCCAGCCCCACCGCTCCGCCCCAGGTGCGGTCCACAAAGCCCAGCCCGGTCTTTCTCAGAAGGCTGGAGAAAAGGTAACCCATGGCTCCCAGGCAAAACCAGGTCAGAAAAAACAACAGGGCAAAGCTGATGGCCGAGGGCGAACTCAGGTTGGGAAAAGAGGCCATGAGAGCGCCTGCCACAGCCTGGTGGTAGTGAGCCGCCACAAGAAAGCCACCGATCAATCCCCCAATGCCAAAAACCTGGGAGATGGCGCCTCTCATGATGCCCCTCACCATGCAGAACACCGCAATGACCACGAGAGCCCAATCCAGACCATTCATAACACCCTCTCCTTCACGTCAGTCTTTCTCCGTTTCTCAAAAACACGGGGGCCGATGGGTTCTCCCTGTTCAGCATGGCCCGAAACCTGGCAGGGGCAATGAAATTACGCCCCAGTCGATCATTGACCTTTCTTCTTTGGAAAAGGGGTATTAAAATCACCACTGACACGCCCTGCAGGTTCTTTCACCAACACCAAGACCAACACCTTTTTCTCTCACATACCCTAAACGGAGACACGGTTAAAGTCCATGTTGTCATGCCTGGAAGCAAATGCTAAGTATATGCGGTTGTATGATGGAAATTTTCAGGGCTCCTGCTCAGCTTCCAGGCAAAAAACAAACCCTGGCGATTGCAGGTGCTTGAAAAGTTGAATGCAACAGCGCTTAAGTTCAGTCCGGCTCATCTGCTTTACGGAAAGCCTTCATTCCGTAAAGGGGTGTTTTTCTGTTCAAGCTTTTCAAGGAGGAACAGTCTCCATTGGCCCTTATTTCATCCAGACACAAGGCGCAGGATGCTTCTGCCCAGGTATCTTTTGAAGACAACCAGGTCATTCAGCAACTGGCAGGGGAGCAAAACAGCCACCTGAAAATCATGGAAAAACAGCTGCGCGTGCGCATTCATCTGCGGGGCAATGTTTTTTCCATCCATGGGGAACGGTCCCAGGTGGAGCTGGCCGAGCGTCTCCTGAAGGAGTTGAAAGGCCTCATTGTCAAGGGACACCCCCTTTATGCCAGCGACATTGTGTATGCCATACGCATTTTGAGTGAAAACCTTAACAGAAATCTCAAGGACATATTTCTGGACCGGGTTTTTATCGCTTCCAACAAGCGGATCATCACTCCCAAAACGGTGAGGCAAAAAGAATACATAGAAGCCATAAGAAGCCACGACATTGTTTTTGGCATTGGCCCTGCGGGCACGGGAAAAACCTACCTGGCCATGGCCATGGCGGTGGCAGCCATGAGCAAGGACCAGGTGAGGCGCATCGTGCTGGTGCGGCCGGCCGTTGAAGCAGGCGAAAAACTGGGTTTTCTGCCCGGAGACCTTGCGGAGAAGGTCAATCCCTATCTGCGGCCTCTCTACGACGCTCTCCATGACATGATGGACTACGAGAAAGCGTCGGCCCTCCTTCAAAAAGGGGCCATCGAGGTCGCACCCCTGGCATTCATGCGGGGTCGCACCCTCAATGACGCTTTTGTCATACTGGATGAAGCACAGAACACCACCACCGAGCAGATGAAAATGTTCCTGACCCGACTCGGCCTCGGTTCCAAAGCTGTTGTCACGGGCGACATCACTCAGATCGACCTTCCCAACACCAAGCAGTCCGGCCTTGTGGAAGCCATCCAGCTGCTGAAAGGGATAGACGATATCCGCTTCACCTTCTTCTCCAATCGCGATGTGGTGCGCCACCGGCTGGTGCAGGAGATCATTCAGGCATACGAGCGTGCGGAACAAGGTGAATCTCAGAAGGACGAACAGTCCGCAGAGAATTGAGCCCACCATGGATAAGGACAAAAAGGAACTGGAAAAGAGTAAGGCCAAAAAGAAGAACGCCGGCTGGTGGAATCCTCTCTGGTGTTCCGTGGAACAGCGAATCTGCAACAAAGCACTCCTCCTCCTGGGCCTCAGCCTGGCCATCGCTTTGCTGGTGACGCCCACCTTCACCATCAGCTCCCACCAGCACCAGTTGGGTGAGATTGCGGACCAAAACATCAAGGCCACCCAGGATCTTCTCATCGAAGACGAGCCGGCGACCCAGAAAAAACGGAAGGAAGCGGCGAACCAGTCCCCCATGGTTTACGACCTGGATCAGAGAGTGGCCGAGCAAAGCATTCAACGCCTCGAGTCCGCTTTCGAAGCCATGCGCAACCATCGTGGAGAAAAGGAAATCACCTTTCCTCAGCAGGACAGCACCTTTCTGGGAGGGTACAGCATTGCGGAACTGCGGCGGCTCCCGGACATGAACTCGCCAAACGCTTCCCCTGCAGCAACACTGGAAAAAGAAGACTTTGAAACCCTCATGGGGTTTGCCGTACCGGCCGATGTCTTTGGGAACCTGCAGGAGAATGAGTTCAGCAAAACCATCGAAAGAAAAGTGGCCGCCCTTCTGCGAGACGCCTACGAGCAAGGCATTGTGGTCAACAAAGCCTCCCTCATGCAGGCCCACGGTGAAAGTGTGCTCCTGCGCCACAGGGAAACAAACAAGGAATATTTTTCACCTCCGCCCCACACCTTTCCCGACCTGGAAGAAGCCCGCAGGCTCGTCAAAATGGAGGCTATCAACCAGGGGCAAAGCGTCAGGGAAACAATGACCCTGTCGTTCCTTGCCAGCCGGCTTTTGCGTCCGAACCTTTCATTCAACCTGGAAGAGACGGAGCTTCGCCGGGAACGTGCCCACACGGAGGTGAGACCTGTCTACATACAGGTGAAGCAAAACGAAATGCTCGTGCGGGAAGGCCAGAGAATCGGCCCCCAGGAGCTGCTCAAGCTCAACGCCAACTATCAGCAGACTTCCGTCCAGAAGCAGCTCCTCGCTTTCTTCACCATGTTCGTTTTCGCCGCCATCTGCCTCTGGGTCACCCACAGGGTGTCTCACCACCACATCCCCAACCTCAGGCTGGAGTATCAGGACCTTCTTTTTCTGGGCATCCTCATGGTCTTTCTCCTGCTCCTGGGGCGCTCTGCCATGGCTTTTGCCGGCATGATCGCCGAGAACAACCTCCTGCTGACCAACCGGGTTGTCATTTACGCCATCCCCTTCTCGGCAGGAGCCATGCTGGCCTGCATCTTTTTCGGCGTGACCATCGCCCTCATCTTCTCCCTGCTTCTGACTCTCTTTGCAGGCCTTTTGTTCGGAAAGGACTTCGGTCTTTTTCTCTACTTTCTCATCGGCTCCCTCGTGGCGGCCCACGCCGTTTCCCCCTGCCGCAACCGCATGATTCCCATTCGAGCCGGTGCCATTGTGGGCTGCACCAGTGTCCTTCTCATTGTCCTGCACACGATGCTCACGGACCAGTTCACCTGGGGTCAGGCTTTCCTGGGCGCCATGCTGGGATTTTCGGGAGGTCTCTTTGCAGGAATCCTGGTGACGGGGTTCACCCCCCTGGCCGAAATGCTCTTCGGGTACAACACGGACATCAAGCTCCTGGAACTGGCCACCATGGACCAGCCTCTCATGCAGGAACTCATGGTCCAGGCTCCCGGAACCTACCACCACAGCATCATTGTGGGAAACATGGTGGAAGCGGCGGCCAAATCCATCGGAGCAAACTCCCTGCTGGCCAAAGTGGCGGCCTATTATCATGACATTGGTAAAATCAAAAAACCCCTCTATTTTATCGAAAATCAATTCGATTGCGAGAATCGCCACGAAAAGCTGGCTCCATCCATGAGCAGCCTCATTCTCATTTCCCACGTGAAGGAGGGAGTGGAACTGGCGAGGCAGCACCGCCTGGGCCGGGACATTGTGGACATCATCAGCCAGCATCACGGCAAAAGCTTCATCTCCTTCTTTTACAAGAAAGCCCTGGAGGCCCGGGAGAGAACCAAAAACACCAAGGGGCAGGATCCTCCCCCCATCAACATGGACGATTATCGCTATCCAGGCCCCAAACCTCAGACCAGGGAGGCGGGACTGGTCATGCTGGCCGATGTGGTTGAGGCGGCCTGCAGGTCTCTCACCGATCCCACTCCCGCACGCATTCAGGGCATGGTCAACCGCCTCATCAACAACATCTTCACGGACGGCCAGCTGGATGAGTGCGAGCTGACCCTCAAGGATCTGCACCACATTGCCAAGCGTTTCAACCAAATACTGGCCACCATTCATCACAAGCGCATCGAGTATCCATCGACCGCTTCCAGCGATGTCAAAGGAAAAGGGGATGTCCCGGATTCAAATCACCGTGAACCAAAAGCAGATAAGGACAAATCGGGCGCGCTTCGAAAGGACGGCAAGACAGATCTTAAACGCCTTGGAATACACTGACGTGGAGTTGAGCATCCTCATCGTGGATGATGAGGAAATGGCACAACTCAACCGGGAATACCGCCATGCAGACTCCACCACGGACGTCCTCTCCTTCCCCATGTGGGAAGGGGAAGGGGGAGAAGTGTGCCGGGAGATTCTGGGAGATGTGGTCATCTCGGCACCCACGGCTCATTCCATGAGCCGGGAACGGGGCATCTCCTACGAGGGAGTCCTGGACCTGCTGCTGGTCCATGGCATTCTGCACCTTGTGGGTTTCGACCACGAAAAGGGCATCCTTGAGGCGCAGGCCATGGAAGCCAAAACTCTGGAGCTCCTCACGGCGCTGGGGCATGGGCGTGAAGATTTCGACTGGTACATGAAGGAGGAGTCGTGGCAAGACTAGCGATCAACGTGGACCATGTGGCCACCGTGCGACAGGCGCGCATGGTCCGGGAACCGGACCCCGTGACGGCAGCCGCTCTGGCGGAGCTCGCGGGGGCAGACGGCATCGTCGTTCATTTGCGCGAGGACCGGCGCCACATTCAGGACCGGGACCTGGAGGTTCTGCGGCAGACGGTGAAAACCAGGCTCAACCTGGAAATGGCCGCCACGGAAGAAATGGTGCGGATCGCCCTCAAAATTCAGCCTCATGTGGTGACCCTCGTTCCTGAGAAACGATTGGAGCTGACCACGGAAGGGGGTCTCAACGTGGAGGGCCAGCAGTCCCATCTCCAGGAGATCATTCCCCGTCTTCAGGAGGGGGGGATAGGCGTGAGCCTGTTCATCGATCCCGACCTGCACCAGGTGAGAGCATCCCAGGAACTGAAAGCCGACTTTGTGGAGATTCACACGGGCAGTTTCGCTGAAGCCGGGCATCCCGGTCACCAGGAGCAGGAACTGGGCCGCATCGAGGAAGCGGCGGTCCTGGCCGATGAGCTGGGGTTGGGGATCCATGCGGGCCATGGTGTGGACTACAAAAACATTCTGTGGCTTCGGGACATACCGGAAATTGAAGAGTTCAGCATTGGGCACGCCGTGGTTGCCCGGGCTGTCCTGGTGGGTATGGAGCGTGCCGTTCGGGAAATGATCGCCTTGGTGAAGGGTTGAATGGCCATCTACGGAGTGGGCATCGACCTGGTGCAAACGGCGCGCATTGAAAAGATGCTGGAGCGATGGGGGAACCGCTTCACCCGGCGTGTTTTCACCGACATCGAAGGAAAAACCTGCTGGGGCAGAAAAAATCCGGCCCCCTGCTTCTCCATGCGCTTTGCCGCCAAGGAAGCTTTTGTCAAGGCCCTCGGCCTCGGCATGCGCTCCCCTCTGGGCTGGCTCCATGTGGAAGTGCGCTCCAATGAGATGGGCAAACCGGAAATTCATCTTTCCCCGAGAGTGGCGGATTTTTGCCAAAGCAGGGGCATTCGTGCCTGGCATGTGAGCCTCACGGACGACGGGGAGTACGGCGCAGCAGTGGTTATCCTTGAAACCTGATTTTGAACTGAGGAGTGGGTCCAATGCTGGTGGTGACCGCATCGGAAATGGCTTCCCTGGATCGCCAGACCATTGAGGAGGTGGGCATTCCCGGAATCGTTCTCATGGAGAATGCAGCCCGCGGCGCTGCAAACTTTTTTGAAACGATGGTGCCCCACATGAATCGCAGGAAAATCACCGTCCTGGCAGGAGGCGGAAACAATGCCGGAGACGGATTTGTCCTTGCCCGCATCTTTCACAACAGGGGAGCGCAGGTGAAGGTGGTGTGCCTTCGACCTCCCCAAAAGCTTGCTGGCGACGCCCTCACCAATTATCAAATCCTGGAGAAACTTGAGGTGCCCACAGTGGTCTGGGATGAGTCCCGGGATTTCAACAGTCAATGGCAGGAAATTTCACAAAGCCAGGTCATCATCGACGCCATCCTCGGCACCGGTCTCAACAGTGAAGTGCGCGGACTTTTTCGGGAGGTCATCGAAGCTCTCAACAGCCTTGACACCACTGTTTTGGCCGTGGACATTCCTTCGGGTCTCCATGCCACCACGGGAAAACCCCTGGGTGTGGCGGTCCGTGCAACGGGCACGGCCACGTTCGGCTTCCTGAAAATCGGCCTGCTGCTGGAGCCCGGCACTGAACATGCGGGGCGCCTCCACCTGGTGGACATCGGCATTCCTTCCTCCATGGCCCGGGCAAGGGGCATCCGCCGCTGGCAGTTCACGGAGGACATGGCCGCTGCCTGTCTGCAACCCCGATCCCCCTACATGCACAAGGGCGGGGCCGGCCATGTGGCTGTCCTCTCCGGCTCAAAGGGCAAAACGGGAGCGGCGACCCTCATCTGTGAAGCCGCTTCCCGCGTGGGAGCCGGGCTGGTCACCCTTTTTATCCCCCACAGCCTCAACGCCATCCTGGAAATGAAGCTCACGGAGGCCATGACCTTTCCCATTGATGAAACAGCGGACCACACTCCTGCGGAACCGGCACTGGACGCCATTGTCCATTTCCTGAAGGACAAAGAGGCCCTGGCCGCAGGCCCGGGAATATCCACTCACCCCTCAACGGCCGCCCTCCTGCATTCCCTGCTGCCCCGGCTGCCGTGCCCCGCCGTTCTGGATGCGGATGCGCTCACCATCGTGGCCCAAAACACTCCAATCCTTGAGCAAACCAGAGTGCCCCTCGTGCTCACTCCCCATCCGGGGGAAATGGCACGCCTGGCCCAAAAGCCCGTGAAAGAGGTGCAGGAAAACCGAGTGGACACTGCCCGGGAATTTGCTCAAAAGTATGGAATCGTTCTGGTTTTGAAAGGTCATGGAACGCTGGTGGCGGCTCCCGACGGCAGGCTCGCCATCAACAGCACGGGAAACCCGGCCATGGCAAGCGGAGGCATGGGGGACACCCTCACGGGGATGATAGCAGGGTTTCTGGCCCAGGGCATGGAACCATTTGAGGCAGCGTGTGTGGGCGTTTACGCCCACGGAGCTGCCGGGGACGAAGCTTCTTCCTCCCTCGGCAGCCGGGGCCTGATCGCTTCAGACCTTCTGCCTGTGATTCCCCGGGTGCTGGGACGGCTTGAACAAAAGGAAGGTCACGGGTGGAGCCACTGATTCTTGAAACGGAGACGGAAGAATCCACCCGCCAATTGGGCGTCACCCTTGGAACACTTCTGGAAAGCGGGGACATCGTCACCCTGTGGGGAGGCCTGGGTGCCGGGAAGACCTTTCTCGCCAGGGCCATGGCGAGGGGCCTGGAAGTGGATCCCCGGGTTCCCGTCACCAGTCCCACCTTCACGTTCATCAACGAATATGAAGGAAGGTTGCTCCTCTACCACCTGGATCTCTACCGGGTGGAAGAGCCAGACGAACTGGACACTCTTCCCTGGCAGGAGGCCCTCTACGGGGAGGGCGTGGCCCTTGTGGAATGGCCGGAAAGGCTGGGAGAAGCCCTCCCCGAGGAAAGACTGGATGTGCAGATCGAAATCACTGGTCCCCACAGCCGGCGTTTCATTCTTCAAGCCCACGGAACAAGAAATGAAAAGCGTCTCCTGTCCTGGAATCTTCCGTTCAAAGAGTGACCCGGTTCAAAACCGATCAGAAAGATCCCATAACCCTTCAAAACCCTGCATTTTGCTGTCTCACGCCGTACCGTCCCGGCGCCACACCGCCGGAGCTTGCGGGCATCAAAGTTGCCGGGCATGTCAGGATGGCTGACCATCGAGGTCAAAAGGCAAGCGCCTTTTGGCAAACCAAAACCCTTAGGAGGAAACGCATGAACGAGGGAGAGAGTACCCTGAATTCCGTGGAATCAGGTGGCCGGTACAAGGATGTTGAATTCATCAAGATTTTTTTCACCGATTTGAACGGACGGCTTCGTGCATTGACCATCAATCCGGAACTCATGCAGGATGTGGTCGAAAAGGGAGTGGGGTTCGACGGAAGCTCCATCGCAGGAATCACCACTGTGGACGACAGCGACCGCCTGCTCGTTCCCATTCCCGAAAGCTTTCGAGTGCTGCAGTTCAGAAGTGAGCGGGTCGGTTTTTGCATTGCCAAAATCAAAAACCTCCTGGGAGGACGCTCCCAGTCGGATCCCAGGGCTGTTCTGGAGAGGGTCATACAAAAAGCGGACGAGGAATTCGGCGTCAGCTTTCAAGTTGCCCCCGAACATGAGTTTTTTCTTCTGAAAAGTGACGATTTCACCAAAAATATCCATTCGGACAGAGCTGGTTATTTTCACTCGGACCCCCACGACAAGGGCGGGGTTGTGCGCAACCAGATCATTCGGACGTTGAAGCACTGCGGCATCAGGCATGAAAAAGCCCACCATGAAGTCACTGCCTCCCAGCATGAAATCAATCTGGAGCACACCGATGCCCTTTCTGCTGCCGACAGGACCCTTCTGTTCAACTATGTGGCCGAAAGGGTTGCCGCGGAAGAGGGCATGCACATGACCCTCATGCCCAAGCCTTTTGACAATCAAAACCGCAATGCCTTCCACCTCCACATTTCCATGTGGGACAAGGAGGGCAACAATGTCTTTTACGGCAAAGACGAAGAATACCACCTGAGCCGCCAGGCGCGCCAATTCATCGCCGGCATTTTAAAATATGCACGCCAGACCTCCATCATCATGGCTTCCACCTACAACTCCTACAAGGCGTACGTGGCCGAACGTGAAGCTCCCATGTTGGTTGGATGGGGCATCAAGAACCGGAGCTCCATGGTTCGTCTCCCTTATTGCACGGGGCCCAACAACACCCGCCTGGAGCTGCGCAGTCCCGATCCTTCGGGCAACGTCTACCTGCAGATGGCAGCATTGATCCAGATGGGCCTTGAGGGCTTGAGGGAAGAAATAGAGTGCGGTGCACCCGATGCGGGCAGCGTCTACCGCAGTATTCGGGATTGCCGTGTGTGGGACGAACGGTTCCTTCCCCGAAGCATGTACGAAGCCTTGGTGGAAGCGGAGCAGAGCGAATTTCTGAAGGAACTGCTGGGGCCCAACATTTTCGACCACTATCTCTGTCTGAAAATCGCCAGCTGGGAAGAGCACCGCACCCATGTCACGCCAAGAGAGCTGGGGAATTACCTGATCATTTAGCCCAACGGGCCCTTTTGAAAGACCTCATCGCGTTCAATTCACTCCGAGAGGCCCCAAACGTAAGGACCGGACAGCAGCCTCAGGCACGCGAAGCTCCGGTCCTCCGTTCTTTTCCGGGAAGTGTGTCCGGCGAGGATCATTCGGGGATATTGGGCCACCGGGTGGTGCGGCCCTGGTAGTTGCGAAGGGGGTATTCCTTCTCGTTCCGGTCCTCAATGTAGTAGTCGGGCATGAGGGGAATCTTGCCGATGTTGGTGGCGATCACATACATGGGCTGAGCCAGCCCCGTGGTGTGACCGCGGATGGCATCCCGAATGAGTTCCGCCCCTTTTTCCACAGGGGTCCGGAAATGGTCTATGCCATGAGCCGGCTCGCAGTAAAAGACGTAATAAGGCCTGATGCGCACCGTGAGCAGCTTCTGGTGGAGTTCACGAAATGTTTCCACGTCATCGTTGATGCCCTTGAGCAGGACCGCCTGGTTGCCCACGTTCACTCCGCAGGTCATGAGACCGTACACTGCCTGGGCGGTTTCCTCCGTGATTTCCTTGGGATGATTGCACTGTGTGTTGATCCATATGGGAATCCGGTGCCGGCCGGCGAGCACGCTCTTGAGTTTTTCCGTGATTCTCTGGGGCAGCACTATGGGGGTGCGTGTCCCGAAACGTATCATCTCGAGGTGAGGCATCTCCCGCAGTTTGGCCACGATGTAGGCCAGCTTGTCGTCCGACAGCAGAAAGGGGTCCCCCCCCGTGATCAGAACGTCCCGCACCTCCGTGTGCTCCCGAATCCATTCCAGCCCTTCCTCCACATCGAACCTCAGGCGAAGCTCCCGTTCCAAAACCAGCTCTTTGCGGAAACAATGGCGGCAATAGATGGCACACATTTCCGTGACCGTAAAGGCAACGCGGTCCTGGTACTGCCGGGCGATGGAGTCAGGGCGCACCTCGTCCGTGGCCCTGTTTTCCTTCCACACGAGGTAGTTGGGAACGCCGTAGGTGTTTTCCTGTTCCTTGAGGCTGGGGACCACCTGGCGCCTGATGGGGCAGTTGGGGTCATCCCGGTCCATGAGCCCGGCAAAGTAAGGGGTGGTCCCCCAGCGTGTGGACATTTCCGTGACAGCACGCTCTTCCTCTTCCGTCACATTGATATAGTTTTTGAGTTTTTCCAGCGTATTGACGCGATTTCTGATTTGTTCCTGCCAAAGCTCCATGGACGTCCTCCGATGATCCTGTTTCATATTCCAGGGAGCGGGCCCCAGGCAATGGTGTTGACTTAACGGTTCCAGCCAATGCGAAAGCCCCTTCCCGTCATTCCCGAAAAGGCAGGAATCCGGTCTTTTAAAGACCTTCTGGACCCTCTTCTTCGCGGGGGGTGAGGGAGCAGGACAACGCACACTCCCTCAAATCAACAGCACTCCGGGCCTCAGGGGGCCCACTCCTGTCTGCAGTATAAAGGTATCGCCCTGAATCCCGAGGGCGGCCCGAATTCTTCTCACAAAGGACTCTAATGACAGTTTTTGCTTGCCGTGGCAAGGTGCCAGGATCAATTATTCTTCATTTGAATGGCTCTCCTGACCTCAGAGTTCCAAAACACGGACTTTTTTCCGAAAAACCCCCGGAAAAGAACCCTGAGGGTTCATTTGGCCATTATCCTTCCTGTCACGGCTCTGGCCATGTGCTCACCCTGTGTGGTCAAGGTGGCATTTTGGAAAGCAACCCTTTATCATGGAATCGTGGGTGACACTGGTTTCTCGAACCACTGCCCTCTTTTTTGAAATTTTACCGCAAAAGCTCCATTTCTCCAACGGGCACCATTTCTCAACCTGGAGGACCTATGCAATCTCGTGTTTCAAGATCGGGCCTTTTTCTTTCGGCTTTTTTCGGGTTGATTTTCTTTTGTCTGCAGCCATGCCAGTCAAACGCTCAAGCTGCGGAAAACGGAACCGCGGATCTGTCTCAGGCCGGCATTGAAAGGCTGCTCCAAAGCCTGGAAGATCCGCAGAGACTGGAGGAACTGAAGCAAGACCTGCGGGCTCTCCGCGCGCTCCGGGAGAGAGAAGCGAATGATGTCCGGGAAGAGGAAACAACAGGGCTGGGAGGGCAGATACTCTCCCTCTTTTCTGGCTATGTGGACAACATCGGCCAGGTTCTGGACGAATCGGGCCAGCACCTGCTCCAGATCCCCGCTTTGGCGACGGATCTGGCAGAACGGGCCCAAGACCCTGAAGTGCTCCGGTCGTGGGGAGAAATGGCTGGCAAGGTTTTTCTTGTTTTGATAGCGGGCATGCTGGCCCGATGGATTTTTCACCGATTGCTCTCAAAAGCCCGCAGATCCCTGGCTGACCCTGAAAACCACAACAAGGGGATCCGGTATCTCCTGTTTGTGGTGAGCACTCTCCTGGAACTGATTCCCATAGCCGCATTCGCTGCAGCAGCCTACACACTGCTGCCCCTTCTCAGTCCGCGAGGGGGCACTCAAATCGTGGCCCTGACCCTGGTCAATGCTTACGTGCTCATTCAGGTCATCCTGACATTTTCGAGACTGCTGCTGGCCCCGAACAACCCCGCCATGAGGATTCTGCCTCTGGACAACGAATCCGTGCATTATCTCTGCATCTGGATGCGGCGTCTTTTGAGAATCACCGTTTACGGGTACTTCCTCCTGGAGGCGGCCCTGATCCTCGGCCTGCCCGAAAGCCTTCACATATCTCTCCTCAAGTCTCTTGGCCTCATCGTCACCCTCATGAGCATCATCTTCGTCCTGCAAAACCGCTCTGATGTGGCTTCATGGCTGCGGGGAGACCATCCCTTCACCAGATGGGATCAGGTTCCGGGCCCTGAACAGAAGGATGCGGAAGGGCAAAAGGTTCGGGGACCGGGCGTGCTGGTGCGGCGCCTGGCCGATTATTGGCATATTGCGGCCATTTTGCTCATTGCCGGCATGTTCGGAACATGGGCCCTGGAAGTCGAGGGAGGAATGCACTTCCTGGCCAGGGCTTTCATCATGACCGCCATCATCCTCTTTTTGGCCTCCTCCCTGAACCGCATGAGCCGGCGAGGCCTGGACCACCTGTTCAAAATCAGCGACCAGTTGAAAAGTGAATATCCGGGACTGGAAGAGAGGGCCAACCGCTACCTGCCCCTGCTCAAGTATTCGGTCAAAGGAATTTTGTACACTCTCGCGGCTTTTGCCGTTCTCCAGGCCTGGGGCCTGGGCACCATGAGCCTGCTCCTGTCGCCCCAGGGCAGAGCCATTGTGCACAGCCTGCTGGTCATAGCCCTGATCATTTTCGGTGCGCTTCTCATCTGGGTCCTGGTGAGCGTCAAGATAGAAAGGCACATGGCCAGGGGGGACGAAGGTTTACCGCCCACGAAACGCATGTTGACCCTTCTGCCTCTCCTCAACAACGTCCTTCGCATTGCCTTGATCCTGGTGGCCGGCATGAGCGTCCTGGCGCATCTTGGCATCAACATAGCCCCCCTGCTGGCAGGCGCAGGCGTGATCGGCCTGGCCATAGGCTTCGGAGCCCAGACACTGGTTCGGGACGTGATCACGGGGGCCTTCATACTGATAGAAGAATCCATCGAAGTGGGCGACTGGGTTGAAGCAGGAGGATACGCGGGCACGGTGGAACACCTCACCATTCGCACCCTGTCATTGCGGGATCTTTCAGGGGCCGTTCACATCATCCCTTTCGGCGATGTCACCACCGTGAAAAACAACAACCGCGACTACGGATATGCTCTGATCGATGCGGGTGTGGCTTACAGGGAAAGCTATGACGAGGTCGTTCAGGCCCTTCAGGATGTGGCAGCGGAACTGCGGCAGAATGAAACCTGGCAGCCTGATATCATCGGTGACCTGGAAGTGTTTGGAATGAACAACCTGGGAGACTCGGCAGTGGAAATCCGCGTCCGGTTGAAAACGTTGCCCGGACGCCATTTCGCCGTGCGCCGCGCTTTTCTGGAGCGAATGAAGCGCATTTTTGACGAAAGAGGCATTGAAATCCCCTTCCCCCACCAGACCATCTGGTTCGGAGTGGACAAGGAAGGCTCCGCTCCTCCCATGCGCTTGATCCAGGAGGCAAAGAACAACGATCACTCCGCGGGAGCCATCGAGGCCGAACCCAGAAAAGCTCTCACAGACTCCAGGGACGGCCTTGCTTCCGAATCGGAAGCATCAGAAGATGTGGTTCGGGAAAGAGAAAAGCACGAGCAGAAGGAAACCGGGGAAGAACCATCCTCCCACGAAGGACGGGAACCCCGGAAGAACTGAAAAAAACCACCAAAAAGCAAGCTGAAATTAAGGTGACAGCCAAGGTCTCTTTCTGAAGGACTTGGGCTGTCATCTGTCATGATGAGGATGAGCTTTGCAGAATGGATGTGAAGACGCCCTGGGAAGTGAGTACCCTCACCCTTCCAGCCTGTCTTCTTTTGAGTTGCCCCGCTCCAGCACATTGAGCCAGCTTTCAGCCTGCCGGCGCAGATCGGAGATCTCCCGCGCCTGGGCAAAGGCCTCGCGGGCATCTTCCATGTGGCCCGCATGATAAGCGGCGACTCCCAGCAGAAGAAGGGCTTTGTCCCTCACACCCTTGCATCTCTCGGGAGTGGCGCGCTTCAACTGTTCCCTGGCCGCTGGCCAGTCTTCCATTTCCAGGAACAGTTGCCCAAGCTTCAAGCGCCCTCTGCAGGTGTCCCGAATCCTGGCTTTCTGCTGCAGGGCATGGGCGGCACGGCGCTTTTCCCGAGCTTGAAGCCAGCCATTGGCAAGCAGTTCATAATTTTCGTATGAAGCGTCAATGCGCCCTTCATTCAAAGCATTCTGCAGGATCTCGCAGCCCATTCGCGGCACTCCCGCGTGCCGATAAAGCTGGGCCAGCCGAATGATGTCCCGTGAGTCCCGAAGGAGGCCCATGTGGTAGGCGGTGGACAGAACGCTTGCCGCCTGGCGGTGCCTGTTGAGATGCATGTACACGGCGGCAAGCTGCTCCCAGTAGCGCTTTTCCTGGGGATGCCGCTCCAGAATCACGGGAAGCCGCCTTGCGAGGGAGGCATGGTTGCCTGAGCGGTACAAAGAGGCCACCAGCATTTCCAGCCATTCGTCCCTGGGATTCCTCACCCCGTCAACGGCCCGTTCCAAATGACCGGCCGCCTGCCGGTAGCGCCCGGCACCGTAATAGATGGACGCCACCTGCACCCGCTGCTCGGCAGTGGGAGAATCGATATTTTTCAACCAGGACTCAATGCGTTGCGCAGCCTCGCCGGGACGGTCCAGAAGCAAAAGGATCTGGGCCGTGTTGTAGCGGAGCTGTTGCTGCAGTTCGCCGTCAAGACTGTTCTGGTCCAGTGCATTTTCAAAGGATGCGAGGGCTTCTGTGTGACGGCCCACTTCACTGAGCACATAACCGTGCATTTGCCAGGCCACGGCCATTGCATGGGGTTCATGGGAAAATTCCCCCACAAATGCCTTGAGAAGCCTGTCGGCCTCACTCCACTGACCTTTGTCAAGAGCCTCCCGGGCAGCCTCCAGCCGCTGGTGGGCTTTATGGGAAACCGTGGGCTGCTCCCCTTGGGCAGGGGCCGCGTTCCACACCATCAGAAGCAGAAAAATCAGGCACACTGCTCCACATGAGCGCAGCGGTTTCAACCCGCCAAACCCGAAGATCCTGTGCCGCAAAGGCAAAAAACGAAAGCTGCATCCATTGGGTCCAAGGGGGATCTGCATGTTCATCCTTCCAGATTGAATTGAATGGTGATAGTGGCCAATGCAGGAACGGCCCTGCCATCCTTCATCTGCGGATGAAACCTCCACCGACTCAGGGCACGGACTGCCTCCTGGTCAAAAATGCCACGGGCAGGCTCCGCTTCGACCACTCTGACATCGCGCACAGTGCCATTCTCCTGCACCACGAACTCCAGCCGGACCCATCCGGAAACACCCTCCATCCGTGCCCGGCGCGGATAACGGGGAGGCGTCTGGTGCACGGGAGTGAGAGACTGAGTGTAGGCCGCCAGCCCCTGAGACTCCTGGGGTCCTGATGGAGGGGGCGGGGCAGCCACGGGCATGCCGCTCAAAGCCAGGTTTGGACGGAATTCAGGCGTGGGCAGATCGAGGGAGGGAGCGCGCGCCCTGGCCTGCTGAGGAACCGGGATAGTTTCCAGGGGAGGCACGGGCTCGGGCTCTTCGGGCGGATGGACCTTCTGGCGCTGTCGCTCCTGCACCTTTTCCTCGGGCTCTTCCGCCCTGATGAACTGGGGCATGGGCATCTGTTTGAACTCGCTGATTCCTACCTCACCCCGGCTGATGAGACCGTTCATCAGCAGAAAGAGGCCAAGAGCAGCCAAAATGCCCCCCAACAGGGAAACGCCCCGACGTATATGAGCATTCATGGTTTGTTCGCCGCTATGGCCACGTTCATGACCCCCGCCAGACGCACCTGGTCCATCACCTGAACCAGAATGCCCGTACGGGAAGCCTCATCGGCCTGAATCACCACGGCCCCCTCGGGGTTTTCAGCCCGCAGCCGTTCCACATTGGCCCGCACGGCACGAATGTCCACCATGCGCCCGTCAATCCACACGGCCCCACTGTCCGAAACAGCAATCATGATGTTGCCCCGCTCCTGGCGTTCGGCACTGGACGCCGTGGGCCGGTTGACCTCGATGCCCGCCTCCTTGACAAAAGAAGTGGTGACAATAAAAAAAATGAGCATGATGAAAACCACGTCCATCATCGATGTCATGTCGATCTGAGCGGTTTCCGCTTCTTTCCATTGAAATCTTCGTCTCATGATGAGTCTGCCTTTACGAGTCCAAATGCACGGCCGGCCTCATGCCTTTGCGCCCTTCATGGCCGTCTCCTCCAGCAAAACATCCGATGCCAGGCGAATTTTCGCTTCGCTTCCCCTTTGCAGCCGAATGCTGAAGATGAAGCCCGAAAGAGCCACCACAAGGCCGGACATGGTCGGAATGGTGGCCATGGAAACACCCGCGGCCATGGCTCTGGGGTTGCCCGTACCGCTGAAACTCAATGTGTCGAAAACGTGGATCATGCCCGTCACTGTCCCCAGCAGTCCCAGCAAAGGACACAAGGCAATGAGCGCCCTGATGAGATAAAGAGGGCCATTGAGCTGGCGGTGCAGAACGCCAAGGTCCTTGCGGAGGCTTTTACGGGCCTGGGGCACACGGGATGGAGGAACTCCGCTCCATTTGGATCGAAGTGCAGCCAATTGTCCGGGAAAGACCTGCCAATGATACCAGTAACGCTCGATGATCAGGGACCAGAGCACGACGGCAACCACGAAAATGACCGTCAAAACAGGGCCCCCGGCATCAAAAAAATTTCTCAGGGCAAAATAGGAATCAGCCATGGGCGGTAGCCCCTTGCGTTTTCTCCATGTGGGCTGCAAGCACACCGGCACTTCGCTCTTCCATGATGTTCACCAGTCTCTTGCTTTTGGCAGAAGCCACACTGTGCAGCAAAAGCAGGGGGATGGCCACAGTGAGTCCCAAAGCAGTGGTCACCAGAGCCTGGGAGATGCCTCCGGCCATCAACTGGGGATCTCCCGTGCCAAAGAGCGTGATGGACTGGAATGTTTCGATCATTCCCACGACTGTTCCCAGCAATCCCAGCATCGGCGCCACCGCGGCCAGGATCTTGATGGTCGTCAGTCCCCTTTCCAGGCCGGGAACCTCCCTCATCACAGCCTCATCCAGTTTGATCTCGAGCGTCTCCGGATCGGCTTTCCTGTTTTGTTCATACAGGGTAAGGATTCTGCCGAGAGGATTGTTGTCCAGAAGCTCTTCGGCCCCCATCTGCCGCTGCATGCGCCTGTCGGTGGCGGTCAGAATGGTGTAGCGCACCACAAAAAGGCCCAGGCCGAAAAGGCCGATCCCCAGAATGACCATTCCGATCTCGCGGCCCTGCCTGATCCTCTCAAGCAGGGAGGGAGACTGAACCAGATGTTCCAAGATGGCTCCACGGGAGGGATCCAGGGCGAAAAAATTCACTTCCCCGGCAGGAGACTGTTCAAGGTTTCGCACCTGGCGCAGATACCGGTTCTCAGGTTGACGCGGCAACCGGAGAAACTGGTTGCGACCCTGAACATGGGACAGATAGGCTCCGTCGGCCACCGCATTGAATGCCCCCACTCGCAGGACATGGCCTTCATGCTTGGTCCCATCGGGCAAAACCACCTCGCTTTCAAAACGGTCCACACGTCCCGAACCAACCATTTCCTCCAGGACAATCAACCAGAACCGCTCCAGCTCTCTCATGCTCGGCAGGCTGCGGCTGTTGCTCAGTTCGCTCACAAAGCCCAATGCCTCGGGCCGATCGGCCATGGCCAGGGAACCCACGAACTGGGCATGAAAATCCCCCGCACTCTGGCGCAGAACTCCAAACATTTCTCCCAGACTGCCCTGCTTCTCCCGAAGAGTGGTCTCCATTTCCGCAAGTTCAGCTTCATTGGCTTCATGCACTTCCAGGAGCCCCTCCTGCCTCTCCTGCTCCCGGGCCACCTGCTGGCGCAACTGCTGCACCCGCTGCCGGGCCGCCTCCAGATCCGCCCGGAATTCCTTTTCCCGTGCTTGATCTTTGCGCTGTTCCTCCACGGCCCTCTCCCTGACCCCCTTGAGGAAGGCGTCGAGCCCCGTGTCCGCCCACGCCGAATCATGACAAACCAGAGACAGCACGAGGAGAAAAACTCCCAAAAAGAGCTTCATGGCTCCACCTCCGAAATGACCACCGGAACCTGAACCAGTTCGGGTGCCGCCTGTCTGTCCGCAATGCGAATGCCTTGCCGAATGGACCGGTTGTGTCTTTTTTCAAGGTGGACCCAGTCCTGCTTGCGCACGTCCCAGAAACCGCTCTCGCGGCGATCGAGCGTTTGATAAGCCAGAACCACGCGCCCTATGCGCAGAAATTCAACGCTGCGCTCCTTGCCATCCAATGTGAGCTCTCCCTGATAGGCTTCGATGGTCCTTCCATAGTCAGCCTCTGTCTGGTAGGCGAGCATGATCTGACGGAATTTTTCCGGAATATCCACGTCGGCGCGCCCCATGAGAGCCTGCAGCCCTTCCACGCGCGCCTGACGCTCAGGCTTCAGAAAAGGAATGTCCGCCGCCACAAAACCTTCCAAGGTGTCCAGCATGCGCAGCATCAAGGGCACGATCTCCCGCTGGGTCACCTGAATGTCCTCGATCTGCTGCTCGAGGGACGCCATTTCAGCCACCTGAGACCGGGTCATCTCTTCCAGGTTGTCGTTGTAGATGGTCAGATTTTCCTGTTGACGCTTCAAGTCCCGGTATTCGGCCAGGAGTTCTCGCGTCTCCCCGGCCATGGCGTCGATGCGTGCCTGGGATTCCTGCCCTTTGCGCAAAAGAGCTTCTTCCTCCTCCAGGGCCCGCGTCACTTTGCCCGAAGCCCACAAAACTGCCGGGCAGAGGAAAAAAAACAAAACAGCGCAGCAGAAAACCCTTCCTAGACAGGATTCGCCGTGGGCTCGCTCACGATGCCCTTCTTTTGTCAAATGCCTCACAAACACTCACCTTTCTCTCAGACGGCCTTGATTCACAATAAAATCTGCAAACCACTTTCCCAATGAAAACCACACGAACAGCTTTGCGAAGTTAATTTATCCTGAAAACAAACATTCACACACCAGTACGTTTGTTAAGATATACAGGCACATAGCTTCAAACATCTGTTTTTTATAGCTAAACTGCCTCAAAATACTCCCGGGCAACACATGCAATGATCCGGGCCCGGTCCGGAACTCCGTTCCAATGAAGCCCACAAGCCTTCCTTGCAACCAGCAAAAAAAGCGAATGAGAGCGATCACGATGGAGCATCTTCCTAACCCTCCCGGCCAGGGGGTGCTTCTCTATGCCCGATGGCTTCGAATGCCTGACTGCCTCCCCAAAAAAACCGCTGCCGGGCATGGTCCCCCGGCAACGAATCGGAATACCGAAAAAAAAAGGTTTCGGCCATTGGTTCCAAGGCTAAAATTTCATGGTGACTCCCGTGTAAAAAGTGGTCGGTTCGATCCGCACCACATCATCCCGCTCCACCCGCTCATTGAAAATGTTTTCCACACCGGCGAAAAGCTCCAGGTTGGGACCAAACCCTTTGCGCAACTGTGCCCCGAAAAGGGGATAGGAATAACGGTCGCCGTCTGCATAGGTGAGCCGTCCCATATATGACATGCGCAAATTGGCCCGCAACTGATGCGGGGGCAGTTCATAGCCCAACTTCACAAAAGCCTTGTAATCGGGATAACCACCAACGTCTTCCCCTCCGGACTTGTTCTGCACATCCATCCAGGAGAAGTTGCCGTCCAAGGAGAAACCCTTGGGCAGCGTGACCCCCCCTTCCATTTCGATGCCCTTGAGTGTCACCTCTCCGATATTCCTGTATTGAAAATAGCTCGTGCGGTTGCGGCCCTGACCCTCGGACCGGTCAAAGACCGATTCGATGAGATTATCCACCTCGGTATAGTAACCTGTCAAAGCTCCGCGAAAGACGTTGTACTCACCCTCGATGCCGATCTCGTAACTGGTTGATTTTTCAGCTTTCAGGTTCGGGTTGGGCACGTAGATATCCCGGCCCCGGCGGCGAACAGACGTTACGTAAAGCTCTGTGAGTGACGGCGCGCGAAAGCCCTGTCCGAGGGAGCCCTTCAGACGCAGAAAATCGTTGAGACTGTAGACAACGGAGGCCCTCGGCGTCCACTGGCTTCCGAACTGGGAATGATGGTCGTAACGCAGGCCCAGGACCACGTAAAGGGGATCGAAAAGATGCAGCTCATTTTGCAAAAACACGCTGATGTTGTCCACATCCTTGTCCGTGTTCAATCCTGCCTGAGTGTCATCCAATCCATCCCGCCGCAGTTCCCCGCTCACGGTGAACTGCTGGCTGCCCAACAAAAGCCCTGAATAACGAAGCTCAGCCTGGTTGGTGTACTGCTCCGCATGACGCTCTCCCGAAGCTGCAAAGGGCTTGAATCCAAGATCGTGCTGGTATTGAGAGCGATTCAGGCGCAACATGACATGATGCACGTCCTTCAAATGAGCGTCATATTGCAGAAAGTAACCCAGTCGCTCTTCATCGGCTTCCCGGTCCCTGGCCAGACCTTCGTAGAACTGCTTTCCCGTGTAAGTGTTTTCCATGTACTCGATGCCCCCGGAAAGAATCTGTCGATCCGTCACATCGAGCGCAAAACGGCTGGCAGCAAATCGTGGCTTTTCCTTAAAACCGTCATCGGGAAGCTTTCCACTTCTATCCCAGCCCCCCTTGTGACGCAGTTCCGCCGAAATGATAGCCCGAAAGCGGTCCAGGGGACCCCCGAGCATGAAGCCCCCCACATACTCCTGGCCCTCTCCATCCCTGTTCACACCGTAACGAGCCGTGACCAAGCCGGACCACTCCCGTGGAGGTTTCCTAGTGATGATGTTCACAACTCCGCCCAGTGCGTCACTGCCGAACAAAGCCGAGGCGGGCCCGCGCACTATTTCGATGCGCTCCACCATGACCGTGGGAATTTGACGCACATCGATCATGTCGTTGAACCCCAAAGCCAAGCGCCTTCCGTCCAGCAAAACAAGGGTATGCTTGCTCCTGGCGCCGCGAATAGCCGGCACCCGAATGCGGCCCGACTCCCGGGAAACAACAAGTCCCGTGGCCGACTCCAGCGCCTGAGCCACGTTGAGGGCATTCAAATCCTCAATTTCCCTGGCCGTGATCACCTCAATGGAACCTGGAGCCTCCCCGATTTTTCTTTCGGTCATGGTCGCTGAAACCACCACCTCATCCAGCCTGAAAAGCTCTTCGGCTTTCTCCGCATGAGCGAATGCGACACCCATGACAAAAAAAGCAAGCCACAGAGCACACCAAGTCCACCTCCACATTTTTCCTCCTATAAACACGCCAAAATCCAGCAATGCCGAAGTGCTGCACCCCGGAAATTCCACCGCACATCGCCCTAAAGTTCAACTTCCTGCTGCTCCCTTTCCTGGCGGCGCTGCTCCCTCATGAGTCTGTCCAGCTCACCGGGCTTCATATGTCCCCAGGAAACAAATGTGTGGACTTCCGGCTCACCAAACAATTCCTCAAAAGACTTCCCGGGAAAATCCGCGAGGACCATCTGCCGGTCATGTTGGCGCTTTTCTGCTTCATCCTCGCTGATCGTACCGTCCCTGTACTTCTCCCGAAGGTCAAACCAGTCTTCGGGCCAGAGCCCATCCCTGAGGCCGAAGGTCACGGTTTGCATGGTGGACTTTCTGATGAACTGAAATACAAAGTTGTCCGCACTACCCACCATGTTTGAAGGCGGCCAGGTTCGCCCGGAGGGGTCGTTGCCCTTCATGACCAGGTCAAAAAGGTCCATAGGCCCGCCGGGCGCTCTGGTCAGGATGACCAAATCATCAACATCGGGCACTTGATCGTCATAGAGAAGTTCCAAACCGTAACGCAGTGCCATGAAGGCCATGGTGGCCCCCGGGCAGGCATTTCCATGAAACTCGTAAGCATCGCAAAGAGTTATGAGCCTAGACTCGTCATCCTGAATGACTTCAAGAGGCGGGAGATTTCTTGCCGCCTCGGAACAGTCGGCCTGCCCCGCTGACACAGGCGCTGGCCCTGCCCCGAACATGAAACACAACCCCAGTAACACCATTCCCGTTGACCGAACCATCAAACCAGACTTCATCATCTCTCCTCAGGCGTTCAAAATGTTGTTTGCGGAGCTCGTGGAAACCTCTACAGGACGCACCGGCCTTTGATCGCCTCAAAAGCCGGCAAAAAAAAAGGCGCAACCGGAAGGAAATCCACCCCGCACGCGCGGACCAATTCCCCTTGATGGGAAGCGTCTCCCATTCCAGTCGCGCCTTCACTTTCTTCGCGTTTTTTTAACCGAAGACCGTAAGGAGCTCCAACTCAGTTAGTTAGCCTAATTCAACTAAGCCTTACGTGTCAATCATTTTTCCATTTATCAACAACTGCACGCCTCTTTCATGGACCCGATTTCCCTTTTCACAGGGAGAAGGACACGCCATGATTTCCATACGGATCACAGAGTCCCCAGGGAACAGCCTAAAGGCAAAAAGGAATGGGCAGACAATTCAAGGCCTGGCTGCTCCTCCATTCATGACGGATCAAGGTTTGCCGCGGAAAGGACTTTCAGGAGGGAAAAAGCTTTGATCCACATTCCTCACGGGTTAGAAACGGGCGCCAAAATAGAGGCTTGCTCCCAAAAGGATCACCAGCAAAGCGCCCAGAAAGGCAAAACACCTGTGAAGGACAACGAACGCCCGCTTGGAGCGCCGGCTCAACTGCAGGGCATATTGGGTGGAACCCACGGTGGCCATGCCCAGTGCGGAAGCGGTCAACCCCATGCCGATAGCCAGAGGGAGCATGGCGGCCAAACCCGCCCAGAAAACATCGAGACTCAGGGTGAAGAGCAGGATGAGGGCCGCTCCCGGGCAGGGCATCAGCCCCGTTGCCAGGGACAGGGAGAGCATGTCCCTGGAGGAAGCCGGAGCGCACCGTTCCGTCTCATGATGATCCGCCTTCCGCCAGTCCAGCAGTGTCCTGGCCAGCAAAAACACACCGATGAGCATGATCATGAGGTAGCTGGCGCTCTCCAGCCTTTTCTCAGCTGCATGGAAAGCGACAATATTCGCCCCGCCCAGGATCCAGTAGAGACCCAGGACAATGACGGTGGCAGATAAAATATGGGTGGCGGTGACCATGTTGCCAAACATGAGAGCCTGCTTCATGGTTCCCCGCCTGGAAAGAAAATAGGAGCACACGATGGACTTGCCATGACCCGGACCGGCGGCATGAATGATGCCATAGAAAAGAGAAAAAACCATCAGCTGCCATGTCGCCAGCCCAAAGGGATTTTCCTGGATTTGCCGGGCGTAACCGGTCATTTTCTGGCGCAATTCCCGCTGCAGGGACAGGAATTTTGAAAAAAAGCCGGACCGCCCCTTCAAAGAAGCGGATGACTGGCGAGGATCCTGTCGAATGTCTTCCCGGTCCCGTGGGGAGTGTTTTTGATCCTGAGAAGGAGGAGTCAGAAAGGGATTCTGGCCCGGAACCGGGCTGATAAAAAGCAGGCAAAACAGCGGTGAAAGCAGAAGGGGCAGGATGATCTTCATGTCGACTTCTCAAAGCGTAAAGTGAGATGTTTGGGCCGCCATGCCCCTCCAAAGAACGAAAAAGCGTCGCTGCTTCCAAATGTGGAGGAAACGGAGACGTGTTCCTTTCCCTCAATGGTCAGACCGTTGGGCTTGAAGGTCATTTCCACAAAATACTCCAGGTCCTCCACCAGCACCTGCACGGTCCTGGGAGAACTTGCGGCCGCCACCACACAGGGCACGAAAAACTCATAAACCACATGGTGCCCCTCAATGTATGCACGAAACTGAGTGACCTGCCGCACTTCAAAATCCTGGCCGTCAATCTTGATCCGCGTAAAATACTCGTACTCCCGGAGATAATCAAAAACGCCCTTTCTGACCTCCTCCATTTCATCGTCCGAAAAAACGCCGTTTTCGTCTGCGTCAAACATGGAAACAATGGAACTGCTGAACATTTCATCGAGAATCCACCGTTGCCGGAAACCCACCAGTCCATTTTGATCAAAATGCGCCCCGATGGAGTAATCCACCCACACATGGGGGTGCGACTGCACGGCCTGGGCTGCCAAGCCGATCCATGCCGCGACAAACAGCGAGCACAAATTTCTAACAGTCCACATCATGTCTGCTGCGCCTTTCCGTCAAAAGGCTTCTCAGGCATGGCACAGAATTCAGAGCCATGAGGCCACACCTTCCGTGCACCTCTTCTCCAGGGTCGTTTTTTCCCGAGGCAGCAGGCCACCATCATGCCTGTCCATAAAAGAGGCTAAGGGGTGAGGAATCAATTTCAACGATGGAGGCTCCAATCTCCACCAAAAGCTCAAGCTCGTGGCTGATGAGCAGAATCGCTGCAGACCTGCGGGCATGCAACCGGGCCAACTCCCCTGTCACCGCTTTTTGACAATCTTTGTCCAAAAAAGCAAGAGGTTCATCCAACATCAAAATGTCCGGTTTTAGGGCCAGGCTGCAGGCGATGGAAAGCCGGCGCTTCATGCCCCCGCTCATTTCCGAGGGTTTTTTCCAGGCAGCACCTTCCAGTCCCATTTTCCCGAGCCAGCACCTCGAGACTTGCCGGCGCTGTTCCGGCGGCATGTGGGCTGAAAGGAAAAAATCCATGTTGTCGCATGCACTCAACCAGGGTAGCAGGGGAGCGTCCTGGAAGGCACAACCCATCCTGGTCGAGTGCCGCCTGACCGTTCCCCCGTCCGCCTCGATCATTCCCGCCGCGATTTCCAGAAGGGTGGTTTTTCCCACGCCCGAAGGACCGGCCAGGCAGATCATATCACCTCGCCTCAAGAACAGGTTCACATCCTGGATAATCCGCTGCCCTCCAATGGCTTTGAAGATTCCCCGCAACTCAAGCATGGACAGTTCCTCCTTGGGCCTTGCGGCGCAGGGAGCGGATCAGGCTGAACTCCAGGCCCATGCCAAGGCCGATGAGAACCAGTGCCCACGAAAACAGCTCGGGCATTTCCAGCATGCGGTAAGACCAGTAAATCTGAGCCCCTATGCCTCTGGAACTGCCGAGAAATTCTGCCACTGCGGTGACCTTCCAGCCGCTGGCCAGGGCGTAGGTCAGCCCGGCGAGAACATAAGGGTAAATGCCCGGCAGAATGATGTCTTTCAATATGCGGTGCTTTTTGACCTGATAGATTTTGGCGGTCATCAGAAGACGGCGGTCAAGAGCCGCCACGCTTTGGGCCACGTTGAGGAAAAGGGGAGGAAAAACGGACGCTGTCACCACGAGAATCGGCACTGCGTTGCCCGCTCCGGCCCACACCATGAGCAGGGTGATCCACAGGATGGGAGGTGTTGCCTGGAGCACCGCGATCAGGGGGGACATGAAAGACATGATTTGCCGGGAGAGACCGGCGATGATTCCTAAAACCAGAGCCAGAAGCAGCGTCACAAGAATCGCCACCATGCCACGGGTCACCGTTATGGCCGTGTTTTCCCACATGGCGGTTGTTGTGGCCATGCGTGCCAGGCATGCTGCGGTCTCCCACGGTGAAGGGACCAGACCGGTTCCGAAAAAAAAACTCAACCCCGTCCACAGAACACAGACTGTTGCCATTGAAAACAGGAAGGGAATCATGGCGTTGCAGCCCCGTGAAGCGATCT
This sequence comes from Syntrophobacteraceae bacterium, assembly GCA_003566995.1. Classification (GTDB taxonomy): domain Bacteria; phylum Desulfobacterota; class Syntrophobacteria; order Syntrophobacterales; family Syntrophobacteraceae; genus SLCH01. The sequence goes on along the minus strand of PXBG01000141.1, from coordinate 9,464 downwards.
TGCTTCAAGGATGCAAGTCATCTCCGGCACCCTTTCCCCCATGAGGAAGGAGAGGTAGGTAAGAATTTCTTCTCGAGCCTCCAGGGCGGGTACAACCAGAATCATGTCCCGCTCAAGGGATTCCAGTATCTTTTCTTTGGTCATGAACACTTCGAAAGCATCGGGCAAAGCATCCACGCCGGCCTGGGGATTGCCCTGCAGTTTCGAAGCTTCCTGAAGGACAGCCCTGACCATGCCCTCCACGACCTGGGGATGTTTCTTGGCAGTACGGGAGTTCACAGCCATTCCCGCAATGGGCATGCGGGGCGCTTGGCCTGTGCTTCTTCCATACACATCTTCCACGCTCTCCACAATCCTGAGCCCTTCCACCCTTTCCAGGAGACTGGTGACGAGAGGCTCGGGCACAAGTGCCGAGTCAATACGCCCCGAAACAAGCATCAAAGCCAGTTGCTGTGGTTCATAGGGTTTGAAGTGGATGGCTTGCCTCCCCCCACTTTCCACCGCCCTGAGCACCGGCACAGCAGGAGATCCGTGAGGGGCATAGGGCAACTCCCGCCCGCGAAAAGACTCCATGGACTCCATGCCCGGATCGGTGGAAACCACGAAAAACTTTCGCCAACCGCTGATGAAGAGCAACTGGACCGGTGCACCCGCAGCGCACGCCTGGGCAAACCCTTCCGTGTGACCCAGCCACAAATCCCCCTTGCCCGTCAGGAGGAGAGCTCTCAGATCGTCCAGGTTTTTCCAGAATTCCACACGAATGTTGCAGAATTTCTGAATTTCGCCCTTCTTGATGGCCGACCAAAAGGGCAATTGGGGAGTCGTTGCGGACCCGGTGGTATAAAAGGTCAACGTGGGCAGGCCGGGGTCATCCCCGAACTGGAAGGAGTTGTCCGCGTCCCCACTCAAAAGAAAGAAACATCCCGGGGCCCCCAGTGAGAGGGCCACCGCCATGAAGAGAAACCATCTTCTGGCAAAAAGCGTCATCAGAATTCCATTCTCCAGGTCACGGCCACATTGAGGCCCGGGCTGTTCAGTTCTGCGGGTTTTCTTCCCGTGGCAAGGTGGTTCCTGTAGGTGGCATCCAGCAGATTGTTGGCTGCCAACTGCACTTCCTGGAACGTTTCCGCCCATTGAAACCTGTAACCGGCCTTGGCGTTGACCGTCGCCCAACCGGGTGTTTCATTTTCCCCGGGAGCCACCCTGTTTTGGCGTGCAGCCCACTGGAGTTCGACACTCCCGTTCAACCCGAGATCTGGAAGGTAACTCACTCCCACCAGCCCATTGAGAGGCGGAATGGATTCCAGATCGGTTTTTTCACTTTTGTTCCTCCCATAGGTGCAGGAAATATTGCCATACGTGGCCCAATGAGGAAGAAAGCGCCATTCCATGGAGGCTTCAACCCCATATATTTCAGCTCTGTCAATGTTTTGCATTTCACGACGGTTGGGCGTGACGGGCTTTTCCGCGATCAGATCGTTGAGGTGATTCATATATGCACTGAAGTTGGCCGTCACATTGGACGTGTTGTAGTGCAGACCGTACTCAAGAAACAATGATCTCTCCGGGTCAAGATCCGGTGTGCCGAAAACTTCGTAGCTTCCCAGGTTCAGGTACTTGAAACGCTCCAGCAAGTCAGGGGCACGGTAGCTGGAAGCACCAAGCAGGGTCATGGTCCAATGTTCCACGAATTTCCAGGAAAGCCCCAGGTGGGCTGTCCAGCTTGTGTCGTTGTACTTGTCCTTCTGGCGTCTGAGGGGATTGGGGGTGTTTGGAGTCGGCGGCTTGATCCAGGCGTAAAGCTCGTCGCTTCTGGCTCGCAGCAGGTCCACACGCCCACCCCAATTGAGAGTGAGAGTGTCACCAAGCAGCCAGTTGTCCTCCACGAAAACGCCTCCTGACAGCAGGCTCGCATCGGCAATGGGCTGGTCAATGGCCACGTTGCCGTTCAAAAAGCTTCTCCTGCGCTGGGACTCGATATCCCACACCCACACATCCACACCGGCACTCAATGAGTGGTCGCCAACTTCCAGTGCGTTGAACCAGCGCAACCCCCATGTCTGATGGTTGGCGGAAGGGTTGATGCTCCCTATGCCCAGGGGAGGGGGCAGCTTGTCGATTCTCACGTTTCGATCAACTTCCTGATAATATAAATTGATCGTCGACTCACTCCACGCTTCGTTCTGGGGAAAGAACTTGTGAAGGATACTCGCCATGATGCGGAATGTTTCCGGGTAGGTGACGTCCGCCAACACGGGAAGGGAAGCTTTTCCCGTACCCGGTATACCGATTTCGCGGCCTTCATGGTGCTGATACTGCAAAACGGTCTGGTTGAGTTCGTTCCACTTGAAACCCATCTTGAAGGTTCCTCCAAAGTCCTCGAACTGACTGTTGGGTACGGTGTTCCCATCACCGTCTTTGTAGCTGTCAAAATCGCGGTAATTTCCCGAAATGTACGCCCAGAGGCCGGGAGCATTGTAGGAAAAGTTGCCAAAACCCTGGTAACCCCCTGGATTGCTTTTGTATTTGCCGGTTAATGTTCCGTGAAATGTTCCTTCAGGGGCAAATGCACCCCTTTTGGTGATGATGTTCACCACTCCCCCTATGGAGCCCGACCCGTAAAGAGCGCTCACAGGACCTTTCAGGACCTCCACACGCTCGATGTCGTTGGGATCTATGAGTCCAAACTGGGCATTGATGTCCGTGGCCGTGTTGACCCGCACCCCATCGATGAGGAAAACCACCCGCCCCCTTCCAAGACCACGAATATTCACCTCGGAGCCCCAGGGCGAATCGGAAGATTTGCTCACACCGGGAATCCTTTCCAGCACATCCGTCACGCTGGCGGGCTGCTCACGGAAAATCTCATCCGAATCCAAAACTCCGATGCCTCCGGGAGTCTCGGACAAAAGGGTAGGAACTCCCCGAGCCGTCACGACCACCCGATCCATGACCACAGCCTCATTGCCCGGCAATCCCTCACGGTCTTGGAACGCCCAAACCCATGAAGAGAAAAAAAAGCCCGAAAACAGCGCAAGAGCCACGCACATCCATCCCACTGGCCTGACCATGGAACTCCTCCCTCATCATCACAAAGATTCCTGGAAAATTCTCACTTGCAACAAGAGCATGCGGAGCGACCCGGTTCCACGGGCTTCCCCGTCACAGGAGGGGGGGAGGTTTCTCCGGAACCAAGGGCCATGTACTGGTCCCAACCCGACCACAGGAGCCTGGAACCGTTTTGAACCATTTCGGAAAACAGGGGAACATCTTCCACTGCGGGGCAAAAGAGTCCGTTTTCCGCAACGATGGATTGGATCTGTCTGGAAAAGAAAGCGCGGAGCACCTTAAGGGCATCTTCATGGGCTCCCCTCTTCAGGAAGGCAAGGAGCGGTATGACCACAGCTCCTTCTTCCGGCCAAAGGGCTTTTGCCTTGCCCAGCCGGAAAGTTCGAGCAAAAGCGGGGAAGACCATTCCCGCCTTGTACACACCCTCATCGACGGCTTTGTTGATATCCTGGGGAAAAAGCTTTGCGTGCACAGTCGCAGCGGCCCTTTTCCCCTTCTCCCCACAAAGTTTTTCCAGGTAATGGGCGAAGAGCGCCGGCGCTGGAGTATTGTGGGGAGGAATGACCACCTGCCCTTCCAGGTCCTCCCGGCACAGGTCGGCCCATCCTTTTGGGGGTGGATGGACGGTCTCGTGGTGAATGATCATCATGGTGACTGCCGCAACCACTTTGAAGTGATCCATGGGCTCTTTCAACCCGATGTCGACGAGTTCTTTCCGCATGCCCGGAAGGTCTTTGGGGACAGGGGCGAAAATTTTCTCCTGCTGCACGGCCCTTGCCAAAGCAGAGGGATAAACGGTGAGGGTCAAGTCCGCGGTCCTCTCTTCATCCCCGAAAACGTTGCCAAAAAAATCTGACATTTCATCGTGGTTCTGTGGAGGACGAATGGCAACGCCGGGGAACGCAGATTGGATTTCCCACAGGGTTTGCCGTGCAATGTTGGGGGGAATGGCAAGATGCAGTGTGGTCGACATCATAGAACTCCATCGGTGAGAGATTGGCCATTGCGGAGCAAGTCGCGGGATCGGAAGAGCACGGCGTCCACAGCCCTGAGCCTTTCAAGGCAGTGGCCTTCTTCCGCCGTGGTTTCACGCAGGGTGCTCATGGCACCCTGCTTCATCACCACCCTTTTACGGGCCATGAGTGTCAGTATGGGATCATGGGTGGAAAGAACGATCAGTTTGCTGCTGGCGGTGAGCGCTGCAAGAGCCTGAAGCTTGTCGATGCCCGCGTTTTCGATCTCATCGATCAAAACGAGGGGGGCATCGGAGATGCAGGCAATGTCAGCAATCATCAAGGCACGGGACTGTCCCCCGCTGAGAACCTGCAGCCGGCTTTCAGGGAGCACCGGTTCACCGCACAGGGAATTGGTCATGTGAAGCACCTCCTCAACCAGGTCAGGCCTTTCCAGGCCTTTGCTGCGCCCATGCAGGCGAATAAAGTCCTCAACGGTTCCATCCATGATGAAACCCGTCTTCTGAGACAACTGGGCCACGATCCCACCGGAAGACCAGTGGTTTTCAGGAACCTTTCCATCCAGGAGAATTTTTCGCCCGCTGAGGGTGTCGCCGCAGGCGAGCTGTTCTATGTCTGACAGAAGCTCGCTCTTACCCGAGCCCGTAGGCCCCACCACGGCCAGGCATTCGCCCGCGTTGATGGCCAAACGGGAAATGGCTTCGGGTTCTCCGCTCTTTCCCGTTCCTGAAAGAATCGTCAAGGTGGCCATCGCGGGCACTGTTTCCCGAAAACCTTCGGTCGGCGGCCCAATCCTTTGGGGTGTGCACATGCTCTATGTCCTCTCACTCTCTGGTCTCAACTGGATTTTTTTGACATTGCCCGATTGATAGGGCTTTCCAATGCGCATTTCTCCGGTGCAATAGGAACAAATGGATGCAGGCATGGAATAACGCAGCGCGGCCTCCGATATCCCGGCAACATCCTGCCAGGCCTCGAAAAGACGCTTGAGCATGACAGCTCCTGTTCCTGTCAGGCCGTTGAATTGGACGATGGCAGCGGTCGAATTGACCAGGCGAACCTTGTAGCGGAAGACTTCCTTTTCCGCCTGGGAAACCATGTCGCTTTTGGTCACGACGATGACGTCTGCAAGACTGAGGGCGGGCCCCATCTTTTCGGGGGCGTCCACTCCCCCCAGGTTGTCGATCACGGTGATGGCGGGCACCCCCTCGATGTGTGGTGCGCACCTGAAGCAAAGCCCTGCCGTTTCGATAAAAAGCAGATCGGTTTTCAGTTCTTTTCCCCACGCATACACTTCTTCCAGATTGGAAACGTAGTAGTGATCCGGACAGACATAATCACTCAAGCCCTTGATGGCCGGAATGCCCAGCTCCTTTCGGTAAAAAGCATCGTCTCCCGTGGCCAGCGCATCGAACTTGGCCACGGCAGCTTCCACGCCCTCGGACTTGAAGAGCCTCACCAGGTGCGCAATGACCGAGGTTTTCCCCGCGCATGGCGTTCCCGCTACCGTGATGATTTTCATTTCTTCCCTCCGGGCGGAGCTTCGAAAGTCTTAAAAAACACTCGCAAAACCCAGCCATTGACCCAGATGCCAAAAACAAAAAGGCGTGACCGGAAAAGAATTCCTGCCGCAAATGCCCGGCACATGCGCAGAAATCTCCATGAGGGGAAACAAACCCCTCCGCATTCCCGTCACGCCTTCACTTTCTTCGCGTTATGATCAACCGAAGACCGTAAGGTGTTCCTCTTAAATTTAGTTAGCGTTTATAAATTATTTTTATGAATGTCAATGCTTTTTCGAACCTTTTGAATTTATTGAAAGCCCATTCAATCCCCGCCGTTCTTTGAAACCATTCGCCAAGGTGTCACGCCGCAGATGGGAAGAAATCCCCCTTCATGAATGCAACGGCTGTCAAACCCAAAAGGCCGCTGAGGGCCACCACCGCCAGGTCTCCCTTGTTCGCCGGGAACGGGGGATCTCTCCGTGAAAGGAGAAAAAACAAGGCAAAAGCCAAAAGGATGCCGGCCAGGGACCAGGGCCCTCCCACGTGCAACCCCACATGAGCCTGCCCATGGTGAGGACTTTCCAGGGTCAGTTGAAATGGAAAAAGAAAATCCCGGGAATGACGGACCAGGTCCGATGCAGCCTCCCTCCTGGGCAGTTCGTAGCGGCGAATCACCTGATAGCCGGCATCCATGGCCACCCCTGTGACCGCTCCCCGGGAACTCACGGTCACCGTTCGGTAAAGAGGATCGATGAGGAGTTTCAAGTCCATGCTTCGGGGATCATAATCCTTCACGGGCAACGGGATGAGCCCATAGTCACCCCACCTTATGAGGAACACTTCTCCCTGCCGGGGGATGATGACCCCATGGAATTCCCTGCGCTCGTGTTCCGTGACCACCACGTCCAGAATATCCAGGGGTGAATCAAGGGGCAACCTGAAGATCTGGGGCTCATTGAGGACCCGCTTCACATGAAACACCTGCCCCATGCTGTCACCTATGAAGTAACCGTCGTCAAATGGTTTCAGGTTGGTGGGCCTTCCTCCGATCACCTCCGCGGGAAAAACAAAGCCCTTATCTTTCAGGGCCTCGGTGAACCTGCCGGTCAAATGAGGATCGAGGCGATTGTGATCCGCATCAATGAATTCCATGGCGTTCGGCGTGAAACGGAAGACCTCCACGGGAAAGCGCATCATGGCCACCTGGGGATCGTTGTTGAAAAGAGGGTAGAGTTGTATCCGGGGCTTTTGGCCCCTCACATGGCGAGCCCTGATCTCCAGTCCCTGACGATCCTCCGAAATGGACTGGGCGTCGAAACTTCTCCCTTCCAGGACCATGGGAAGGAGGTCCCTCCTTTCCAGGTTCCTGGAATACACAAAGGGAAGCAGGGCTTCAAACTCCTGGCGGCTGTAGCTCCTCCCCTCCTCATCCAAGTAGTTGAAGCGGTGCCCCCCAAGGGATTCCTGGTAGACGAACTGATGGAGCACGGGACTGTAAAAGAGCAGGGGATCCTCATTGTGCTTCCCGAACACCTTGTCAAAACTCAGGGGAAGAATGTAGCTCATGGCCAGGATTGCCAGGACAAGAAAGCTCAGGCGCGAAAGTGTCTTCAACATCACGCACCCCCCCTCTGAAAACGGCGGGCTGACTCAAAAACACACAGAAAAGCCGGCAGCAGCAGGGCACCCAACCAGGGAAGAGCTGGAGTCAGCCATCCATAGCCCACGCCCGAATAGAGCATGGCAATGAGCACACTGAAGACAAGAAAGAAGAAAACGCGTCGCGGCCAGGCCGTCTCGAGAAGGACAGCCACTGCTCCCAAATAGCCCCAGACCCCGGCCAGGAACCACGGAAGCGCCGTCATCACTGCGGACACGGCCACTTCAAAGGGAAAATAGGCGCGCATGGTCAGATGGATGAACAAAGCATCCACCAGAAAGATGGCCCCCACAACGCCCAGACCAAAAGCCAGGCAGAAAAACATCATGCCATCCCGCGCCATGGGAAGGTGCAGGGCGATGCGCATGCGGCGCCCCAGAATCTCGGGAAAGAATTGGGCCGCCGCCAGGGTGAGTCCTGTGAGCAACGGCACATAACGCATGTCATGATGGAAGACGGTGTGCAGATGAACGGCCTGATACCAAACCATCTGGGCATGTTCAGCACTCAGGATGCTTCGAATATCCAGAAAAATCTTGATGGAGAAACCAAGGTTCACAATGAGGGCGGCAGCCAGAAACCATCGGATCTTCAGCCATTCCTTGAGAAGAATCGAACGCCACATGTCTAGTATTTTCCCATCAGGCCGATGAAACCGTCTTCCAGGCTCATGGGTGCCCGGCACAATTGGTGAGCCTGAATCCCGAGGGATGCAAGATGACGGTCCACGGCCTCCATGTCCTCGTAGGAATAGAGAGCCACCTGCCTTCCCCGCTGTTCAAAGCCCCTGATGACCTCATCCTTGGGCAAGGACGCATCCCTTTCGCACTGAAAGACATACTTGCGGAAAGTCCTCATGAACTGGTCAAGGCCGACCTGCATGATTTCACCCTTGTCAAGAAAGATGATGGTGTCCACCAGCTGTTCCAGATCCTGAACGATGTGACTGGTGACGAAAATGGTTTTATTTCCCTGAGCCGCAAAATCGTGAAGAACGTCGAGAAAGAGACGGCGATACCCCGCATCCAGCCCCATGGAATAATCGTCCAGAATGAGCAGGTCGGGACTTTGGGCCATGATCACACCCAGAACCACCTGGGATCTCTGGCCGCAGGACATGTTGCCCACTCTGTGGTTGTGCGGCAACCCCATCTTGTCCATGAGATGGAAAAATACTTCGGACTTCCAGCCGGGATAGCAGCCCCGGAAAAATTTTTCCGTCTGGGTGATGGTCATGAATTCATACGCCAGGTGTCCTTCATGGAGCAGTCCGACCCGATGGCGCACGGCGGGAGAAAGGTTGTGGGAGTTCTCTCCGAGAACCAGGCATGTGCCGCTGGTGGGCTTGAGAAAGCCCATGAGGATGTTCACCAGGGTGGTCTTGCCCTGGCCGTTTTTCCCCAGGAGGCCGCAAACGGAACCTTCGGGAACGGAAAAGTTGAGATTTTCGTAGATGCTGCGTCCATTGTAGCGGTGACACAGGTTGTGCACTTCGATGACATTTTTCATTGTGCAATCTGACTCCCCCGAATCTGCACCCGATGATCGGCCCCTGCATCGAACAACACCATGAAGTCCCCCCTCGGCCTGTCAAAGGTGAACCGGGAGTTTTCGTTCATTTTACCCTGGAGCAAAATCCGCACGTCGGGTGACATGACATACATGTCCACTCCCGCCGCCGAGGATCCATCGGAAAAACCTCCCTCGCAGGTGATGGTGTTGTCGCCATTGTCAAAGCACATACTCAAGGGCATGTGCGCCGAAGCCTGTGCCGCCATAAAGAACAGACAAAGAGCAAAGAGTATGGGTTTCAAAAACATGGAACACCTCATCAAGGTCAGGGCCGGAGAAGTTTTGCGAGGAAAAAGGTGAGCGTGGAACCGCCCTTTTGAATCATCCCACGGGCACTCTTGTCCAAAAGACACAATCCGGACTTTTCCGCCGCATACCAGAACTCAGGCCAGAACTCAAACCAGAAAAAATAGTTTACACCACAAACAAACAATTAGAAACTACTAACTATGATAGAGGAAGTCAATTGGTGGCAGGCAGAAAAATACGTGGCAAACGGGGGCGGGATCAGGATGTACGAAACCAGCAGTGCCCTGGGGATGCCCCGGGGATGCCTTGGGAAGGGCAATGCGGTCCCGCATGGAAGGGCACCCCAAAACAACGGCTGCCCTGTGGTCTTCCCTTTCCCAAAGGAGTGTTGAACCTCAGAGGGCCGGGACCATGGAGGTCCCGGCAAGGGAAAGG
>PXBG01000027.1 GCA_003566995.1 Syntrophobacteraceae bacterium | reverse complement strand
GCAACATCTGCGCCAGAAAAAGTTTCCGGGCTTTGACAACAAGCTCTGTTTCAGTGCTTTTAAAAAACCCTGACGCCAGTTCATTTCTCTTGATTGATGGAAAGCGTCCTTTTTCAAAGCTCAGTAGAATCTACACATGGATGAAAATGTCAAGAGGCTGACGCCATTTTGTGGTGTTTTTTTTCTGAGCAACCTTCCTGTGAAAAATTGCTTTTTTTCCCCGAAAGGTCACCGACACTTCCTCTCCCTCTTTCACGGTTTTCCTTGAGTTTTTTCATCCTCTCTTTTCTTTCTTATGTGAGACTCTCGAGTTGCCGTTGTCGGAAACGGAAAGCATCAATTTTTCTTTTTCAGCAAAGACTTTGTGGTTGCTTTTTTGCTCACAAGTGATGAATGCTTGAAAGGGCAGCCATGACACTCATAAAGGGAGGGATACAAGTGGAGTTTTTATACACGACCTTTGAAGTGTCCGGCGTTGAAACGTGAGTCTTCGTCCCGCCGCTGGTCGCTTTCGTCGTTTCCTAACACGTGAAGGAGATGAAAGTCAGGCGGGAAGCGCGCATGGCGAGAGGTCTGCCCCCGGAAGCGGTGGTGAAAACCGTGTCCTTTTCCCCCCTGAGAGTGACCTATGAATTCGGGGGGGAGAGGTTTTCTTTCAACACCGTTTCCATGATGCTTTTGGCCCTTGCGGTGGGAGTCATTGGGGGCTACTTACGGGATCGGGGGAGGAGCCATCATCGCCCCTTTCTGCGTGGCCGTCTTTAACCTGCCCGTTTACACCGTTGCGGGTGCCGCGCTCATGGGCACCTTTCTCACTTCCATCGCCGGCGTTATTTTCTACAGCGTCATTCCTTCCCCGGAAGGCCTTTATCACGGGCCTGACTGGTACCTCGGTCTTCTTTTTGGTATCGGAGGCTTCATCGGCATGTACTGTGGAGCGAGAATGCAGAAATACATGCCTCAGAAGTTCATCAAATTTTTGGTGGGCGTCGTCATTGTCGCTCTCGCTCTGCGGTACATAACCCTGTTTTCACACAGTGATGCCTTCCATGAAAGAAGTTCACAACAGGGCGATCCCTTGGCGTTCCACAAGTTTCAAAGCCAGATTCTGAACAGAAGGGAGCACTTTCATGCAAAAAAATTCAACTCGTGACCATTCGTTGCTGGATGATCCGGAAGTGACTCAAAGAATTTTTCACCCAAGAAGTGATGCCCGCCGGAGTGCGCAAGGCAGTGGCGAAAGGCTTGTCATTCCCGTGGATGAGGAGGTTTCCCTCGATGCAAAATTTCACGGAGGGGGAAAGACCGATCCAAATGTTTTGTTCTTCCATGGAAACGGTGAAATCGTTTCGGACTACGATGATCTTGGACCCTTGTACAGTCACCGAAACATCAACTTCGCCGTGGTGGATTACCGTGGTTATGGTCTTTCCACGGGGAGTCCCACAGTGACTCATATATTGAAAGATGCTCATGCGGTGCTGGATTTTTTTACCCGATGGCTGGCTGAAAAGGGGTATTCGGGTCCCCTGGCAGTCATGGGAAGATCCCTGGGAAGTGCTTCTGCTCTTGAGCTGGCAGCCCATGCTCGGGTCAAACCTAAAGGACTCATACTGGAAAGCGCCTTCGCCTATGAATTACCACTCTTTCAGTTGCTGGGCGTTCCTGTCAAACGGCTGGGGCTGAGGGAGGATGATGGATTCCGTCATCTGGAAAAGATACGGGCTCATGAAGGTCCCCTGTTGGTCATTCATGCGGAATTCGACCACATCATCCCTTTCTCCGATGCCACGGCACTGTACGAAGCGAGTCCATCCCGCCAGAAGACATTTCTCAAGATACCCCACGCCAATCACAATGACATTTTCTACCGGGGACTCAACGAATACATGGGGGCCATTTCCACTTTCCTGAAAACGCTTCACTGACAGACAGGGGACTTTTGCGAACCTTGAATTGATTGAGTGACCATCATGGAAGCCAACGAAAAGCCCAGTCATAAAACTATACGATTTTCCAGGCCCAACCTGACCGACTACCAGCATTTTTGCCGCTCGTTTTCCTGGCGGGCCATGAAAGAGGAACGGGGTTTGCCCGCTCATGGAGTGGGCCTGAACATGGTTTACGAAGCGGTGGACCGGCATGTGCACGAGGGCAGGGGAGAAAGGGTTGCTCTGCGCTGGCTGGGAGAGAACCAGGCTCTCCGGGACCTGACCTTTTCCCATGTGAAGGATGAGTCCAGTCGTTTCGCTAATGTGCTTGGCGCGCTGAAGGTGCAACCCCGGGAACGTGTCTTTGTCTTGTCCGGGCGTGTGCCCGAGCTCTATGTGGCAGCTCTGGGCACCATGAGGAGCAAGGCCGTCTTTTGCCCGCTCTTCTCCGCCTTTGGTCCGGAGCCTGTGGAGCAGCGCATGAAGCTTGGGGAGGCAAGGATTCTCGTGACCTCCAGGGGTCACTACGAACGGAAAATCAAGCCCATTCTGCCCCGCATTTCTTCCCTGAAGCATGTGATTCTCACCGATGAGGCATCGCACGAAAGCTCGCAGGTTCTCTCATGGAACAAGCTCATGGAGGAGGCTTCCGCGCATCACGCCATTGAGTTCACTCACGAAGAAGACATGGCACTCCTGCATTTCACCAGCGGGACCACAGGATTGCCCAAGGGGGCCGTGCATGTGCATGAGGCTGTGGTGGTTCATCACATGACCGGAAGGTATGTTCTGGACTTTCGAGAAGGTGATGTCTACTGGTGCACAGCCGATCCCGGGTGGGTGACGGGGACGTCCTATGGAATCATTTCTCCTCTCAGCAATGGCATCACAAGTGTTGTGGATGAGGCCGATTTTGACCTGGCCAGATGGTGCGACATCATACAGAAGCACCGGGTCAACGTTTTATACACTTCGCCAACGGCTCTTCGAAGGATGATGCGCGTTCCCGAGGATTTTCTTGAGAAGTATGATTTTTCTTCCCTTCGCGCCATTCACTCAGTGGGAGAACCCTTGAATCCCCAGGTCGTGCGATGGGGGGAAAAAACCCTCAAGACCCCTGTTTTTGACAATTGGTGGCAAACGGAAACAGGCGGCATCATGGTGGCCAATTTCCCGGCCTTAAAGATCAAACCCGGTTCCATGGGGGTATCCATTCCCGGAATTGAGGCGGCAGTTGTGCACGAAAAAAAGACTGAACTGACTTTCGCCAAAGCCAACGAGACGGGTCAGCTGGCTCTCAGGGCCGGTTGGCCATCCATGTTTCGGGGTTACATGGGGCAGGAGGAGCGATATGCACAGTGTTTTCGACAGGGATGGTATCTTTCGGGTGACCTGGTGAAGAAAGATGAAGAGGGCTATTTTTGGTTTGTGGGAAGAGACGATGATGTCATCAAAACCGCCGGACACCTGGTCGGACCCTTCGAAGTGGAAAATGCATTGATGGAACACCCGGCTGTGGCGGAGGCGGCAGTGATCGGAAAGCCTCACGAAATCACCGGTGAAGAAGTGAAGGCTTTCGTCACTCTCAAGGAAGGCCGGGCTCCCTCCGATGCACTCAAGCGGGAAATCATGGGCTACGCCCGGAAAAAACTGGGGCCGGCCATTGCTCCCCGTGAAATTGAGTTTTACGGAAATCTTCCCAAAAACAGGTCTGGAAAAATACTTCGACGTTTGCTCAAGACGAGGGAAACGGGACTTCCCGAGGGAGACACCTCCACACTGGAACCGTCCTCCCCTTGAGCTTCATCCTGAAATTCCATCCCTTTCACAAGGGGAATGAAAAATGATCCGTGCCAGCGTCCAGGCTTCACCGAACTTCAAGGAAAACAATGTTCCCAGCCTTTGCCATTGGGAGAGTGATGGGGGTGGTTCATGACCATACGGAATCTGGAATGCGCTTTTCGACCCAGGTCCGTGGCACTGATTGGTGCCAGTGACCGTCCCAATTCCATTGGCAATGTCATCGCACGGAACCTTCTCGGGGCCTCTTTCGAGGGTGAGATTTTCTTCGTCCATCCCACCCACCATGAAGTGGAGGGCCGGCGGGTGCATTCCTCTCTGGACGAGTTGAGTCATACTCCTGATCTGGCTGTCATTGCCACTCCCGCGGAGACGGTCCCCTCCATCATCCACAAGCTGGGTCAAATGGGCAATCGGGCCGCGGTGGTCATTTCGGCAGGTTTTGGTGAGCGTGGCGACATTCAGGGCCAGAAACTCCGGGAAGAAGTTCTGGGCAGCGCGCAAAAACACCTCCTTCGCATTGTAGGCCCCAATTGCCTGGGCATCATGGTTCCCCATGTTGGGCTCAATGCCAGTTTCGTTCACATGAACCCCCTCAGGGGAAACATCGCTTTTGTCGCCCAGTCGGGAGCCATCCAGTCTGCTGTTCTCGACTGGGCCACCTCGAGAGGAATCGGTTTCTCCCATTTTGTGGCGTTGGGCGACATGGCCGATGTGGACTTTGGAGACATGCTGGACTTCCTTTCCGCAGACCTCAGCACAAGAGCCATACTCCTTTACATGGAAACCGTGACTCACGCCAAAAAGTTCATGTCCGCCGCCAGGGCCGCTTCCCGCCTGAAACCGGTGATCGTGTTGAAAGGGGGACGCCACGGGGAGAGTTCCAAGGCCGTCACATCTCATACGGGAGCCATCGCGGGCTCTGACGGCGTTTACGATGCGGCTTTCAGACGCGCGGGCATGCTGAGGGTCTACACCATGCAGGAACTTTTCGATTCTGTTGAGACTCTGGCCCGTGCCCGTGTGAAGTCCAATGGCGCGCGAATGGCCATCTTGACCAATGGAGGCGGGCTGGGAGTCCTTGCCGCAGACAGCCTCATGGATGAAGGGGGGGAACTGGCCCCGTTGAGCCACAAGACTCTCGTCCGCCTCCATGAAGTTTTGCCTCCCCTCTGGTCTCATGGAAACCCAGTGGACATGGTCGGCGACGCCACGCGCGATCGCTATCGGAACGCTCTCCTTGCCCTTCTGGACAATGAACACACAGACGCCATCCTTGTCCTGAATTGTCCCAACGCTCTTCTTTCAAGCCTGGAGGCGGCGGAAACGGTGGTGGAAGTTCTTCGCGCAGGAAAACAGCAGCGCCCCGTCGTGCTCACAGCCTGGACGGGAGGCAGTTCCGTTCTGAAAGCCAGGGAAAGGTTCGCCCGGGAGGGCATTCCACACTACGACACACCCTCCGAAGCCGTCGAGGCCTTCATGCACATGGTGAGGCACCGGCGAAATCAGGAGATGCTCATGGAGACTCCTCCCCGGGTGCCTGGTGCGCTCGTGAGGGATCCTGCCCGCGTGAAGTCCATCATTTCGGGAGCCCTCGAGGAGGGGAAAGAATGGCTCAATGAGGTGGAATCCAAGAACATACTGGAAGCTTATGGCCTCAGGGTTTTGAAGACCCATTTTGTGGCCACGCCAAATGAGGCGGGTGAGGTTGCGGAAAAGATTGGTAAACCCGTCGTTTTAAAAGTTCTGTCTTCGGACATTGTTCACAAAAGCGAAGTGGGCGGGGTTCAGCTGAATCTCGCGAACAAGAACCAAGTGGTGAAGGCGGCTCAGGGGATGCTCCGGCATGTGGCAGCCCAATGCCCCGGCGCGCGTATAGATGGATTTTCTGTACAGGAAATGGTCTGTTTTCCCCACTCCCAGGAACTGATCATGGGCATGACCGAAGACATTCACTTTGGCCCTGTGCTGGCTTTTGGCCAGGGGGGACTGAGTGCGGAAATTGTGCGTGATCAGGCGTTGGCCCTGCCCCCTCTCAACATGCATTTGGCTCATGAATTGATGAGCAGAACAAAAATCCACAAAATTCTTCATGGGTATCGAAACATTCCTCCAGTGGACACGGAGAGGGTGGCGCTGGCCCTTGTGCAGCTTTCACAGCTCGTTTGCGACATTCCACAAATCATCGAGCTGGATGTCAACCCTCTTGTCGCCCATGAAAAGGGCGTTCTGGCTCTGGATGCGAGAATGCGCATTGCTGAAACGGGCTCAGGGCCCGCATCGCGTCTTGCCATTCGACCCTATCCCAACGAACTGGAAGAATTAGTTGAATTGCCCGATGGGGGAAAAATGAAGATACGTCCCATCCGGCCGGAGGATGAGACAGGTTTTCAGCGATTGTTCAGGAATTTAACCCCAGACGAAATCCGTTTTCGGTTTCTCCACCCCATGCGTGAGCTTCCTCACAGCATGGCGGCCAGGCTCACCCAGATCGACTACGATCGTGAAATGGCTCTTGTGGTTGCACAAATGAGCAATGGGGAGGAGGGGGAACTGTGGGGGGTGGTGCGAATCGTTGAAGATCCCGATGGAGAAAAAGCCGAGTTTGCCATGCTCATCAGAAGAGACAAAACAGGCCTCGGTTTGGGACCCATGCTGCTCAGGCGAATCATCGACTACGCCAGGTCGCAGGGCATCAAGGAAATATGGGGTGAAGCGCTGCCCGAGAACGCCAGCATGATCAAGCTCGCCAGGGCCCTGGGATTTTCACAAAGTTTCAACCCGGAAGATCCCGGCCTCATACACTTGAATCTGAAGCTTTGACTTTCCGTCCCGGTGCTTCTTCACGAAGAACCCCTCTGTTTCGACAGCTGCTCATGAAGGTAGTTGACACAGCCATTGAGACTGGACAATTTTGGGTAGTCCATTTCGTAAATGGCAAGCCCCAATTCTTTTTGCAGTGCGATGACAAAGTTTAAAAAATCCACCGAATCAAAGTCGAACTGGTCCCTGAAGCTCTTGTGGGGATCGATTTTTTCCGGCTCCACCTCGGGTGCCACTTCGGTGAGAATCCGCAGAACCGTGTTTTCAATGTCCCGCATACTGCCCCCTTTGGTTTCCTGGCGATGCTTTGTTCCATTCACTCTCAGGTTTCTGAAGAACCGAACCTGGAGAGATACTCCTGCACCTTGATTTTTCTCAGGGTATTTTTCGAACTCATGTAGCGTATTTTCCCAAAAACGGGACGCACAGGTCCCCATGGGCGGTCATATCTTCCCAGCACCCAGAAGATTCCCGTGTAGGAATTGGGATCACAACCGTCCAGGGCATACTTGTTGTTGAGATGAATCATGATGTGCAGAGCATCTTCAGGGGTTTTTGTCCAATGAAGAATTTTCTTGCCCCAGAGCATGCGCAGGTAGTTGTGAATCTTTCCTTCCCTCAGGAGCTGGGTTTGAGCCGCGTTCCACAGCCTGTCATGGGTTGATGCGGATTCCAGCTCCTCCGGGGTGTACAGGTAGGGGCGCGGATCGGAGGCATGGTTCAGCAGTTCTGTTTGAGCCCACGGGGGCAAAGATTGAAATTTGTCGTGGTCTTTCTCGAGAAAGCAGCCATTGAATCCGATTTCCCGCCAGGTGATCAGTTCGTCCAAAAAAGCTTCGGCGTTCTCGTTCATTCCCCACCAACCCTCTTTGTGCCCCTGGGCCTTGGATCCCAATTTTTCAGGGGTCCAGTCCTGGTGAGAAAAAACCTTTGAAATCACCTGGTGGGGAGAGACGTGGCCAAAATGCAGGTAAGGGGAAAGGCCACTGGTTCCGTCTTCATCGGGGTGATTTCGCTTCTCTTTGTATTGGCTCATGATGGAGCCGACAAAGTGTTGCAGGCGTGCCTCCCCCGCTTCACTGCCCCCTCGCATGGACACAGGGAACACCTCATGGTCAATGGGAATTGCCTTGGGAATTGGTTCCCCCTCATGAAGGACCTCAGCTGGGGCAGGAGGCCATTTTTCCACGATCTCATCTGAGGGCTCGTATTTGGAAGGGGACACCGCATAATCCTCTGCACAATGGGCCACAGGGAAGTGTTCTAGATGCACGGGCAGGGAAGATTGAAGGAATCGCCGAAAAGATTGAGCCGTCTTGAACAGGCGTTCCGAAACCCGCAAGGGAAGAAGGCCGTTGGAATCAACCTTCTCCACCAGGACAATCATGTCCTGAATGATATGGTGAAACATTTGATCGGAAGAGTGGATCGGGTGATCGTCGGTGATCACGACACAGGCATTTTGAGCCAGTTTGCGGAGCAGGGCTTTTCCACGACCCTCTTGTTCCTCAACAAATGGATAGTAGGAGATGGAAGTGTTCTGAAGGCTTCGAAGATTGGCCGCCATGCCTTCCATGATGAACTTGTGAAATCGGTCGCTTGCCCAGGGGGTGTTGCAGAAAAGGATTTCCAGGACCACAAGAGGCTTTTGCAGTTCATTGGCCCACTCCACGGCACGCTGCAGGCTGAAGTTCCAGCCGACCCTTCTGAAAGCGTTCATCCAGTGAAGCACGTGGTCTCCGTCCGCCCGAACCGGATGACCCGTTGCCTGGGTGATGCGTATTGGAGGTACAAGGTTCAATGGAAACTCCTCCCTTGCTGTGGTTTGAGGACATGTGAATCAGGGAGCGGTGAGCAGGGCCTCAAGATTGGAGTGTTCCACAATCCATGCCTGTTGGTCCGGAATGTATTTCCATCGCTGGGTCAATGTTTTTGACATGAGCCGAGGGTCTCGGGTATGGAAGTACTGACAACGGATGTGAGCCACTCCTGTGAGGCTCTGCTGCTCCACCCACACATCGCGTAGAGAGAAATCCATCACGCGGACGTTTTCATTCAGTTCATCGGCCAGGTTCCAGAAATTTTCCCTCTGGGAGTGGTGGAACCAGGTGCTGGCAAGTTTGTAATCCTCCCATTTCAGCGCGTTGTGAAAAGCCTGTACGGACTGGATCAGTCCTGCCTCGTCATTTTTGGGCTTTCCCAAAGTGGCGCAGGACAGGGGAACCATTAAAAAAAGGATGCAAGAAATTCGAAGCCACTGGTCTATCCGTTTGCTTTCAAAGAACCAGCATTTCATAATAGAGATCACTCCTGCTGAACATGTATCTTCAAAAGAATTGGGGACATGGAGTTGGAGCTTTCAAAACTTTATGAAACCTTCAAAACATTGCCATTTCATTTCGATGAAAAGAGACTTTAACTCATTCCCGGGTTCTTGTCTTCACGCAATCAAAGCCAAGTCCGGGCCGTCCAGAAAAATCCGTTCACGGGTGGGTGGTTTCGATCCCTGGCTCCATGAGCCCGGCTGTGCTTCTCCACAGATTCCTTGCCAAAAGAATCGTCATTTGAGAGAGGAACCAAAAATGTTTTGGGTCACCTCGGCATTTCTCACGGGCAGAGAAATCAGGGGCTTTGCATGACCGCCGCCGCCATCGCCCTGGTGGCAGGGTTGGCCCTTTTGATCTGGAGTGCCGACCGTTTTGTGGAGGGAACGGCTGCCACAGCTCGGCATGCGGGAATGCCTCCCCTGATGATCGGCATGGGGGTCATAGGATTCGGAACTTCCGCACCGGAACTGTTTGTCTCCGTCATTTCCTCGTCCCAGGGCAATCCGGGCCTTGCCATGGGCAACGCCTACGGTTCCAACATCGCCAATATCGCACTCATACTGGGTCTCACCGCTCTCATTCAACCCATATCCTTTCATTCGCAGGCGCTGCGCAAAGAATTGCCCCTTCTTTTCATGGTCACCCTTTTGACGGCCTTTCTTCTCTGGGATGGAAAACTCACGCGACTGGACGCCTGGATTTTGCTCATGTTTTTCGGGGCATTGATGACCTGGACCATCGTTCTGGGCTTTCGTCACCGGGGGGACAGTCTTGACCTGGAAACGGAAAGGGGGCTGAGCGTCCATGACATGCCCAAAAAGCAGGCTTTTTTCTGGCTTTTCACCGGGCTTGTGGTTCTCATCGTCAGTTCCCGCATCTTGGTCTGGGGGGCGGTGGAGATGGCTCAGTGGTTCGGAATCAGCGACCTTCTCATTGGCCTCACCATCGTTGCCCTGGGAACGTCACTTCCTGAACTGGCTTCTGCCCTCATGGCCGCCCGCAGAGGGGAGCATGACCTTGCACTGGGAAATGTGCTCGGCTCCAACCTCTTCAACACGCTGGCGGTGGTGGGAATCGCCGGAGCCATCCATCCCTTGGCCGTTCCCGAAGAAGTCATCCATCGTGACATATTGGTCATGGGAGTTCTCACCGCATCTCTCTTTGTCATCGGGTATGGTTTCAGAGGACCCGGCAGAATCACTCGGCTCGAGGGTGGACTGCTCTTCACCGTCTATATTTTTTATATGGGATGGTTGATCAATTCGGTCCTTCAGATCTACTGAAAGTCTTTTCAACTGAACCGAAAAAATCCGTTCATCCCCTTTCTACCCGATTCCTGCCGGCTTTTTTTGCCCCATACAAAGCCTGGTCTGCGGCCTCGAGGAGGTACTGGGACGAACGCTCCGGGTCAGCCTTTCGCGTGGCATGCCCGACGGAAATCGTTATGTGTCTGGCAGTAGGTGAAAAACCATGGTGCAGGGCGAGTTCAGCAACGGCCTGCCGAATGTTGCCTGCCAACCAGGCCGCCCCCTTGGCATCCGTTTCAGGGAGCAGAAACGCGAATTCCTCGCCACCGTAACGGGCGAGAAGGTCAGAAGGCCGATTGATCACATAACTCAGAGTCTCGGCAATCCGCTGAAGAACGCGGTCGCCAGCGCCGTGGCCGTAATGGTCGTTATAAGCTTTGAAGTGGTCAATGTCGATCATGATCAAGCTGATAGCCTGACCGGTCCGGGCCGCCCGCCTCCATTCCAGCTCCAGGGATTTGTCAAGGCTACGGCGGTTGGCCACTCCTGTCAATCCGTCAAGCATGGCCAGGTTTTCCAGCATGTCCGTCCGGGTCTTGAGTTTTAAGTGGGTGCGCACCCTGGCTCTGACCACGGCATTGTTGAAGGGCTTGGCAATGTAATCCACAGCCCCAAAATCCAGGCCCATGGCCTCATCCTCGCTGTCACTCCTGGCGGTGATGAAAATCACCGGGATGTCCTTGGTCTTTGGGTCACTTTTTAATTGCCGGCAGACCTCGTACCCGCTCATACCAGGCATCATGATATCCAGTAGGATCAAGTCGGGAACCTTGTTGCCGGTGGCCAGTTCAAGGGCCCTGGCTCCACTGGTTGCTGCCAGGAGGGTGTAATCCTCCCGGATCAGGCGGGCCATGGCATGAATATTGGCCGGCTGGTCGTCCACGATGAGCACGACAGGTTTTGAATGTGCTCGAGTTGTTTTCATGTTAAGTTGACCCCCGCCCGCTCTGCCAGTTCCGTGAGCAGTTCGGCAGCCTGATCATGGTCAAAGCATTCCACAACGTTTCTGAGCTGGGTTGCCATCTCCTTGCCTGTCCGCTGTTCCAAAAAGCTGGTCACAGCATTCAACAGATCGTCTTCCACCATTTCTCCGGTACGCAGGAAAGCCAATAGTCGGCTCATGGCCAGTACAGCTTCCTCCCGGGAAACTTCGCCCTTGCGCTCAGGCAGCGGTGGCAAAGCGTTCAATTGATTGCGTGCCTGCACAAGGGCCTCAATTAATTCCCGCCGATGGTCCCTTGCAATGGGCTTCTTTTCCCTGAAGGCCTGGTCAATGAACCCGGCAACGCGTGCCAGGCGTTTTGCACCGACCGTCCCGGCCAGACCTTTTAGAGTGTGCGTCATTCGTATGAAAACCTGGAGTTCTGCAGCCTCAAATTCATCAGTTCGCTCCATCATTTCCGGTATGGCTGCAAAGTCCTTTTCCAGTTCGTCTTTGAACTTATGCAGCATTTTCAAATAAAATAATCTGTTGCCTTCAAAACCACGCAGACCCTCCTCCAGGTCAAAACCTTCCAGGAACCCGGGCAATGTGCATCCCATTCCCGGTACAGCTTCAGGCTCAAAAGAGGGCTCTCTCCGCTCTTCCAGCCAGTCCCCAAGGGTTCGGTACAGTTCCGCGCTGTTGATGGGCTTGGCCAGGTGACCGTCCATACCCGCTTCCAGGGCTTTGTTTCGGTCGGCCTCCAGGACCGCGGCAGACAATGCTATGATGGGAATGCGGGAATGGGCGCGAATGCGCCGCGCAGCGGTAAACCCATCCATTTCCGGCATCAGCAGATCCATCAGGATCAGGTCAAAGGCCCGGGCCAAGGCCATTTCCACAGCCTCGGCGCCGTTATTGGCGATGACAACCCGGGCGCCGGTCTGATGCAGCATTTCCAGGGCCACTTCCTGGTTGAGCTGATTGTCTTCCACCAGCAGAATGGTTGAACCGGCAAAAGAAGGGGTGGATGGAATCGCCGGGGTATGGCCTGTCATGGGGGAGGAGCAGGACTTGGCTGCAGTGGCCTCCAGCATGGCTTCAAACAGGGTCGAGGCTGTTACCGGCTTGGCCAGAAAGGCATTGAAGGGCGGGTGG
Organism: Syntrophobacteraceae bacterium; assembly: GCA_003566995.1. Classification (GTDB taxonomy): domain Bacteria; phylum Desulfobacterota; class Syntrophobacteria; order Syntrophobacterales; family Syntrophobacteraceae; genus SLCH01. Next base: position 23,389 of record PXBG01000027.1, on the reverse strand, counting down.
TCGGTGGGCATGTCGTATCGGCTGAAAGCGCTGATGATGAAGACCGGCATTCCATCCCCGGCCAGCACACTCTCTTCCCGGTGCTGATGCAACCTGGCAACAGCCTGCAGGCCGTCTAGTTCGCCGGGCATTTTCCAGTCCATTAGGATGAATTCAAAGGGCATCCCGTCCTTTGCAGCCTCGACCACGGCCTGCACCGCGGCTTGTCCGTTTCCGGCCTCGGTAACCTTTAGCTGCCAACTCTCCAGGATTTCCCGGAGCACCTCCCGGGCTGTCTCCTGGTCGTCCGCCACCAGGACCCTGGCACCGGGCCTGAACGCATCGGGAAAATGCGCCCGTTTCGTTTCTGCCTCAACCACCGGCAGGTCCAACTCGAAATGGAAAACGCTGCCTTTTCCGGGCGTCGATTCCACACCCAACTTCCCGCCCATGCATTCCACTAAACGCTGGCTAATGACCAGTCCCAAGCCGGTTCCCCCGTATTTTCGGGTGGTGGAGGAGTCTGCCTGCGTGAAAGGTCGGAACAACCCGGCCACCTGTTCTTCACTCATGCCAATGCCCGTGTCCCAAACCTCAAAACGCAAACCTGCTGATTTTTGACCCCTTTTTTCCGGGTTCTGAGCCCCCGCTTCCGCCTCCTTTATTCTGACTTCCACCTGCCCCTGCTCCGTGAATTTCAGGGCGTTGCCCAGCAGGTTGGTCAGAACCTGGCTCAGGCGCAGGGAGTCGCCTGTCAGTGCCCATGGCATGCCCGGGGCTACCCGGAAAATCAGTTCCAGCCCTTTCTCATGGGCGGTGGCTGAGAACAGGGTCTTCAACTGGTCCAGGAGTTCGTCCAGCCTGAAGGTGTGCAGATCCAGGTTCAGCCGACCGGCCTCGATCTTGGAAAAGTCGAGGATATCGTTGATGACGCCCAGCAGCATGCGCGAAGAACTGCTGATTTTGTTCAGGTAATTGCGCTGCCTGTCGTTCAGGTCCGTCTGCATGAGCAGTTCAATGAGGCCAATCACTGCATTCATGGGGGTGCGAATCTCATGGCTCATGTTGGCCAGAAACTCCCCTTTAACTTGGCTGGCCTCTTTGGCTCTGGCAAGGGCCTCGTCCAGTTCGATATTGGTTAACTCCAGTTGCAGAGCATACTCATTGAGCTTTTGTTCCGCCCGCCTGCGCTCAGTGATGTCATGCTGGACCCCGAAGTGCCCTACAATGCGCCCCTGTTCATCGTAGAGGCAAATATAGTCGCCCTCAATGATGATGGGTGTACCATCCCTACGCTGTTCCCTGGTTTCCATGTGGCAGCGGCCCTGATCGAGCAACCCTTTCCATACGTGACGGGCATGTTCAAGGTCGTGGGCAAACAGGTCATTTGGTGTGAGCCCTAAAATGTCTTTTTCTTCGGCCCCATACTGATCCAGCACCGCCTTGTTAACCTTGGTCATGCGCTGATGCGCCAGGACATAGTCCAGCAGCGCTCCCTTGTCCGCAGCCTCATTCCATGCGACGGGCTCATCGAGCATCATGAAGAAGAACCCGCTCAGGGACTGGGAGAAGAACATATCGAGTTGCTTCTTGCTTTGTGAAAGAACAACTTCCGACTGTATTTTCAGCAGAAGATCGCTGACGATGTTTGCTATGGTTCTGAGGTTGGTGATTTCAAAATCGCTCCAGTGATAGTGGTCGTTCACGCTGTCGAAACCTATGAAACCCCAGAGTTTTCCAGTGCTTTTCAATGGAATGGAGATCAGGGACCTGATACCCTGACCGACGAACTCTTCCTTCTCGGCAAGCGCTTCATCAGGAAGTGTCTCCACATCAGGAATATGGACGAAATCTTCAGAAAAAATCCGGGCTTTCCACCAGGGCATTGAATCGATGGGCTGGTCCTTTATGTTATCAATTTGTGAAACAACACCTTTCCTGCACCATTCGTGGGTGTTGGTCATAGTTTCCTGATCATGGGAAAATAAAAAGAGATAGGAACGGTCAACCCGAAAATGACTGCCGACCAGTGAGAGCATTTCGTTTATATCCCTGTCAAAGCTCTCTTGGGTGGTTCTTATAAAGCGCGAGGAAAGGTCTGCTGCGATTTGCTGGAACCGGAGATTGTTCTGCAACTGACACTCCACCTGCTTGCGTTCCGTGATGTCCATTACAAAGCCGGTTATCCGAACGGGATTGCCACTCTGATCGTGAACGACACCCGCTGACTCTTTTACCCAGCGCACCTCTCCAGATCTGGTTATAATCCGGTGGTCGTATTCAAGGGGCACCCCTTCCTGCAATTGGGTTATGGGTTGATTGACATGGACTACATATTCTCTGTCATCGGGATGCACTCGGTCGAGAAAGGCTTCAAAGGTTCCCTCAAACCCCCCTTCATCCAGGCCGAAGAGGGCCTCGCACTCGGGGGACCAATAGAGCACCGATGTTTCCATATTGAATTCCCACATGCCTGCCCTGGCAAAGGTCTGGGCCTGGGAGAGTCTTTTTTTGTGTTCCAGTAAGGCCGCCTCCGACCGCTTTTGCTCGGTGATGTCCCTGCCCGTCGCTTGAAACCCTGTATAGTTGCCGTCCCCATAAAGAGGGGAGCCATTCCACTGAACGACTCTCCACCCTCGAGGGGTTCTTTGCCGATTGACCAGGCCACTTATCATGTCTGTCGACCTTATCATCTTACGGACCGCAGTCGCTGTCTCTTCCTGATCTTCCGGGTGCAAATAGTTGGAGAAGAACTGGCCAAGCAGTTCTTCCCGGGGTTTTCCCCAAAACAGGCATGCCTGGTCATTTAAATAGGCCCAACGCCCTTGCCTGTCTACCTGAACGATGATGTCCCCGGTCAGATTGCTGATGTTCTGGTAATCGTCTTTCGCTTTGCTCAAGGCTTCGTCTGCCTGTTTGCGCTTCGTTATATCCCTGCATATCCCATCCACCCTTACGGGGATATTGTTTTCATCAAAAACCAATGCACTTTTGTCAGCAATCCACGCGATGCTTCCATCCGGCCGAACAATACGGCACTCTCTTTTTGCTGCACCTTTTTCTGTCAATTGCGCAAGCGCCTGCCTTGTTATCTGCTGATCTTCCGGGTGTGTAACTTCTTTCCACAAGCGGGGGTTTTCAAGAAATTCCTGCAACGGCCGTCCGTATATTTCTTCAGTGGCAGGACTGAGATACAGTATATCAAGCCCCGGCCATGAAAGAGACCAAACCCCGTCGCTCATCTCATTCAGGATGCTATTCACCTTCTCAAGATCACTGCGCAGCATCTCGTTTTGCATTTCGCACTCAAGCCGCTTTGCCTGCATTTCATAAAACATCTGCCGGATTTCCTCACGGGCCATGGACTCAAGGGGGGGCAAGGGTATGGTTTGCGCTTTTTGTTCAGCTTTTTTGCGGATTTTCACTGGATCGGGGACAGATGAAGAGGATTTTGGCCGCGAGCAGGAAGAACTCATGAAATTTTCTTCGCCTCTCATAGTATTTTCCTCCATATAGAGACGGGTATCATCATACTTGGGCCAGTCGTCTGCGTCTGGCAGCATGTCTTTGCCAGGCACGGATTGTGGTATTCCTTTGGCTGTTCAAGCCACTTAAACTGTTTGTGCTTCAATTTGTTGAGCTTGCCTGAATCATGTTCGCTGATATCACAACAGGTTGTAGATTTCAACGGACGAGCTGAGTTGATATTTGTTGTTAAATGATCATGTTTTATGTTATTTAAAAATTTGTTTCTTAATTTTTTTCGGGCAGGTGCGCTGTCATGCAGTAACAAGGGCGAAGTGGTACCAAGTCTTAGATCACCAAGCCCTGTTCGCCCTGTTTTGTAGTTGTGCTGCACGGCCCCACCACCACCCATGAGAAAAATCTGGAACTGATTTTTCGGGTGTCCCGGCTGCTGACAGGCGAGTCCCTGCGCCTGAGCCAGGTTCTGACCAACCTGCTGGGCAACGCCCTGAAATTCGAGGTGCACATTTGAAGAAGTCTGAGTATTTGAATGGTCGGGAAACATTGGCCAAGCCCGTCGTGCTCATCGTGGATGACCAGCCGATCAATATTGAGCCTCTGGGCCACTTGCTCCGGGAGGAGTACAGGGTCCTGGTGGCCGCGAGCGGCCCTAAAGCCCTGAAAATGACGACCTGCACCACCCCGCCCGACGTCATCCTCCTGGATGTGATCATGCCGGATATGGATGGGTATGAGGTCTGCAAGAGACTCAAGGCCAATGCCCAGACCCATGATATTCCGGTGATTTTCGTTACCGTAAAGGACAAGGCCAAAGACGAGGAAACCGGATTCAGGCTCGGTGCCGTGGATTACATTACAAAGCCTTTTAACCCGCACGTCGTCCGGGCCCGGGTACGTAACCAGGTGAAGCTCAAGCGCCGCACCCAAATGCTGAAACACGCCATCATGGACCGTCGTATCCTTCTGGATAACATTCAAACCCAGGTTTGGTACCTGACGGATACACACACATATGGAGCCGTGAATCGGTCACATGCGGATTTTTTAGGGGTCAGGCCGCAGGATATCGCCTTTAAAAGTATTTACCATTTCATGCCCGAGGAGGAGGCAGAAGGTTGCAGGGTGGGCAACATCGAAGTCTTTGCTTCCGGTAGGACGCTTCACTCGGAGGAATGGGTCACGAATGCTTTTGGGAATAAACGGCTCTTATCCATCACCAAATCGCCGAAACTGGATGAAAAGGGCCGGGTAGAGTATGTGGTTTGCTCTGCGGAGGATATCACCGAACGGAAGCGGGTGGAGGCTGAAATCAAGAGTGCACGGGATCAGTATCAAGCGCTGGTGGATAATATCCCCGGGGTTACTTACCGCTGCATGCCCGACAAGAACTGGACCATGCTGTACATCAGCGAATCGGTTAATCCCCTGAGCGGTTACCCTTCCAGTGATTTCGTCCACAACACCGTGCGAACCTACGCGAGTGTGATCCACTCCGAAGACAGGGAGCTTGTTGAGAAAAGCATCAACAGGGCCGTGGCGGAGGGAGAATCATGGGACATAAAATATCGGATCCGTCACAAGGAGGGAGAAATTCGCTGGGTACATGAAAAGGGGAGGGGTGTCTACAGCGAAAACGGCAGTGTTGCCTATCTCGACGGCTTCATGACGGATATCACACCTCTCAAGGAGGCTGAGGAAGAGCACGAAAAACTCCAGGCACAGCTCATCCAGGCCCAGAAAATGGAATCCGTGGGCAGGCTGGCAGGGGGCATCGCCCATGATTTCAACAACAAGCTCACCATCATCAACGGTTACGCAGAAATTGCCATCGACATGATGGACCCTTCCGATCCCCTGCGTAAAACAATTCAGGAAATTCACACCGCAGGAAAGCGATCCGCTGACATCGTCCGGCACCTGCTGGCTTTTGCCCGGCAGCAAACCATCAGTCCCGTGCTGCTCGACTTAAACGACACCGTTTCCAGCATGCTCAAAATGCTGCAGCGGACAATTGGCGAAAACATTGACCTCGCATGGCATCCCGGCAAAAACCTGTGGATGGTGAAGATGGACCCATCCCAAGTGGACCAGGTTCTGGTCAATCTTGCCGTAAATGCCCGTGATGCCATATCCGATGCGGGGAAATTGACCATAGAAACAAAAAACACAACAGTTGATGCAGATTACTGCAAGAGCAACCCGGAGGCGATTCCGGGGCCATACGTCATGCTGGCGGTCAGCGATGATGGATGCGGAATAGAAAGTGATGTCAAGGAACAGCTGTTTGAGCCGTTTTTTACAACCAAGGAGCTGGGCAAGGGAACGGGTCTTGGCCTGCCCATCGTTTACGGCATTGCCAAACAGAACAGAGGTTTTGTCAACGTATACAGCGAGTCCGGAAAAGGAACGACTTTCAAAATATACTTTCCTTCCCATGAACCGGAAAGCTCCTTTTTGCCCTCCGCCGACGAATCCATGGAGGCAATCCCCATGGGTTCCGAGACCATCCTTCTGGTCGAAGATGAGCCGGCTATTTTGAAAATGTGCAGGGAAATGATCGGGCGCCTCGGTTACACGGTATTGACCGCCAAAAATCCGAAGGATGCGTTGCGGGTTGCTGTGGAACATGGTGAAAAGATTATTCTGCTCATAACCGATGTGGTCATGCCGGAGATGAACGGTCGGGAATTATCTTCACAATTGCTCAAAACCCACAACCCTGACCTTAAAACACTCTACATGTCTGGCTATACGGCCAACGTTATCGCTCACCACGGAGTACTTGATGAAGAGGTAAAATTCATTCAGAAGCCATTCTTGTTGAAAGATCTGGCGGTCAAGATACGGAAAGTGATCGAGGAGCAGTAGGCATACTTGGGGAATATGATGATTCTCAATGCTGTTCTCCCGGTTCTGGAACGGTTGAAGGACTTTCAGCGTGCTGGGAAGCTGCATTTAGTGCGAGCGCCACCCCATGAATAAACCTTCTTCATTCATGAAATAAAACGTGGCAAGTCAGGTCCCGGAGTTTTTTCTCCGGGTTTCACAAAGGCTCTTTTCATTTCTTTTTCGCTTTTTTTGTCTCTTTTGACTCGGGAAGGTCTGCTTCCGGTCGGCTTTCAGATTGTGTGTCGGGCTGTGATGTGCTCGCCTCCTTCCCCGTGAGTTGATCTCTGGATTCTCCACTTTTCATGGCTTTCTGCTCTTCCCTGTAGCGGATGAGGTTTTCGGGAAGACCTCGTTTTTTTGCCGCCTTGCTTCTGGCCTTGGAGAGGGATCTGGCAGACAGTGACTGTTTGAGTGAAAACCCCCATTTCTTTTTGTATTCCCTGATGGTCATTTCGTGGGTGCTCAAATGTTTGGCTGTCAGCTGGCGCATTTCCGCTCCACACTCAAGACACACGACCCTGTCCTGTTGAATGGAGTCCATGGGATCAGAAAACTCCATTGTTCCTGGTTGCTCAGACTGACCCTCTAATGTCTCTGTTGTTTCAATGGCAGTGCCTTCATTTTCAGACTTTTGCATGGAGCTGAGGGTGTTGAAAACTTTTCTGAGAGATTCAGCAATTTCTTCTGAACTCATGGCTGAACTCGCCACTTGTGCTTGGACCAACTCGGCTGAAATTTCGTAGAGCTTTTTAGTCATTCATTGTCTCCTTGTAATATATATAATCATCTGTTTTTTCGGATTTTAATGCATTGAATGATCAAAAATCAAACCCTTTGACATCAATATAATTTTATTATTTGTTGAAATTAACTGATTGGGTGCAGTTCTTATCTAAAATGAGTGTGGCAAGATTTTACACGAGGGATTTAAGGGTAAACTCATTTCAGGCGGGACTTGGACAAAATGCCTCTGATCTGTATTTACCTTGTAAATGAATACAGGGTTGTTTTGAGAAGGATGAATAATATGATTCACTTTGAATGGTAAGGATGATCAGAACAGGCTGAGCAAAATGCCAGTGGAAGTGGTCTGCGAAAGAGAGAGCCTGTCTGCATGGAGAGGTGCTCAGGCACATGTGCGTTCAAACGTGAAGTCTTCCTGTTGTTTTTGGAGGTGAGAACATGTCAAAAAGCTTCGTGAACGCAAGGTACAAAAAAAGCCGGGGCTTTCGAGCGCCCCGGCTTTTATCTAGTCACCCGGAAAATTCCAGGAAATTTTTGTTAGACCTTCTGTACATTCGTTGCCTGAGGGCCCTTGGCCCCTTTTTCTTCAACGAAACTGACTTTCTCACCTTCGTTCAAAGACTTGAAGCCTTCGCCCTGTATCGCAGAATAGTGCACAAAAACGTCATGTCCACTGTCCGCTTCGATAAAGCCATAGCCCTTGCTGTCATTGAACCACTTTACTCGACCTTCCGCCATCTTTTTAAATCCTTCTTTTTTTGTGAATTGTGCCTTACAACATGACCTTCTCTATTGCAATATTGAGAGTTACCTTGAAACCGCAAAATCTTCCCAGCGAAAGACCGATTCACAGAATAACTCCATATAGCCTGTGTGATCGTGACTATGGAGTGATAATATCACGAGTTTTGAACATTTCAAGAAAAATATTGTAATCTGATCATTTCCTGAAGGCCACAAAGGAAAAAAATGCACCCCAGGTTCTTGGTGGTTCCAGTGCTGAGCAGCGATGCGTTTCGCACAAAATGCACTCCCTGACGAAGATCGGCCGGGACCAGGTTCATGGAAATTGCACCGCTCCCCCATGTGAGCGGATGGCAGTGCGCTCTTTCAGTCTCCCCCGGAATGTGCGCCCGTGAAGATCAATCTGAAGTTTACACCTTTGGTCCGTTCCATTATACCTGTCCATTGTTGTTTTCCAAAATTTTTCATCTCAGATGGTTCAGGAGACAATAATGGCCCTGTGGCTGGTTTGGTTTTTGCTCGGAATAGCTTTTGCCTTTCTGGAGCTTTTTCTTCCCGGTTTCATCGTGCTTTTTTTGAGCATGGGGTGTTTCGTCACTGCTGGTGCATTGCTGGTCCTTGACTTGAGTCTCACTCAGCAGCTTTTGGTTTTCATGGCGACCTCCATCGGATCCCTTCTGCTTTTTCGAAGGTGGCTGGTGCGAGTTTTTCGAGGTGCATCTTCTCATGATTCCCACCAGGAGTATGATGATTTTCCTCTTGGAGCGCGCGTCAAGGTTCTGGAAACCATCACCCCGGAAAGGGGCGGCCGCATTCAATACCGGGGAACTTCCTGGGACGCGGTGGCCGATGAAACCATTGAAGCCGGATCCTTTGTTGAAATCGAGCGTCATGCCCATTCCCGCCATGTTTTTTACGTTCGAAAAATCGATTAGGAGCATTTCATGAGTGAAACACTTGTCGCCGCACTGGTTTTGGCCCTTCTGGTGGTCGTGGTTCTGTTGAAGAGTGCCGTGATCGTTCCCCAGAAAAGCGAATTCATCATTGAACGCCTAGGCAAATACAGCAACACACTGGGAGCAGGGTTTCACCTTTTGATCCCCTTTCTGGACCGGGTGGCCTACAGGTTCAGCCTCAAGGAGGAGGTCTTTGACATTCCCAGTCAGAATTGCATCACCAAGGACAACGTGACCGTGGAAGTGGATGGCCTCATCTACCTGCAGGTCATCGACAGCAAACTGTCCGCATATGGCATCAACGATTACCGCATGGCCGCTTCACAGCTTGCCCAGACCACCCTGCGCTCCTGTATTGGACGCATCGATCTCGACAAGACCTTTGAGGAGCGCGAAACCATCAACGGGCAGGTGGTGGAGTCCATTGACCAGGCGGCGCAGGCCTGGGGCGTGAAGGTCTTGCGCTATGAAGTGAAAGATATTTTGCCGCCCGAATCCGTCAAGAAGGCCATGGAAGCACAGATGACCGCAGAACGGGAGAAGAGGGCAGCGATCGCCCGGTCCGAAGGGGAGCGTCAAGCCACCATCAATCGCGCCGAAGGTGACCGGCAGGATGCCATTTTGCGATCGGAGGGGGAAAAGCAGCGGCGCATCAACGAAGCCCAGGGTGAAGCACAGGAAATACTGGCCATCGCCCAGGCCACTGCCGAAGGATTGAGCACCATCGCCAAACAATTGCAAGTGCCCGGAGGGCAGGAGGCGGCCAACCTGCGCGTGGCGGAACAGTATGTGAGCGAGTTCGGACAGCTGGCCAAAACCGGCAACACCCTCGTCATTCCCGGGAATGTGGCCGACCTTGCCGCCATGGTCACAACGGCCATGACCGCGCTGAAGAAAATCGAGTGAGACACATGAACGAAGCACACCTCTCGACCCTTTCCCGGGAGCTTCAGGTGCCGCCGTCCCAGGTGCGCGCCACCCTGGAACTGTTGATGGATGGAGCCACCGTGCCCTTCATTGCCCGGTACCGGAAGGAAATGACCGGTTCCCTGGATGAAGTGGTCATCACACACCTGAGGGACCGTCACGAGCAGCTTCTCCACCTGGATCGGCGCAGAGAAGCCATACTCAGGTCCCTACAGGAGAGCGGGAAGCTCAATGCAAATTTGGAAACAAAAATTCAGTCAGCAAAAACCCTTGCCCAACTGGAAGACCTCTACCTGCCCTTTCGGCCCAAGCGTCGAACCAGGGCTTCCGCAGCCAGGGAAAAGAATCTGGAGCCTTTGGCGGAAATCCTGTGGCTGCAGGAGAAGAAGACAAATCCCCTGGCGGAGGCTTCCCGGTTTGTGGATTCCGGCAAAGGAGTGGAAGATGCCGAGGCATCCCTGCGGGGCGCCCGCGACATCGTGGCGGAATGGATCAGTGAGAACACAGACGCACGAACTCGTTTGAGAGCACTTTTTGCCGCCGAAGGAATGCTGCGCTCCAATGTTCTTTCGGGCAAGGAGGAAGAGGGGATTCAGTATGGGGACTATTACGAATGGGAAGAACCGCTGGCCGGATGCCCCGCTCACCGTTACCTCGCCATGCGTCGCGGGGAAAAGGAGGGGATTCTTGCATTGCATGTCTTCCCGCCGGAACAAGAGGCCCTGAAAATCCTCTCCCACCTTTTCGTCAGGGGCCACACAGCGGCTTCACTGCAAGTTCAGCAGGCCATGGAAGATGCTTACGGCAGGCTCCTGGCACCCTCTCTCGAAAACGAAGCCAAGCAGCAAGCCAAAGAGCGTGCAGACGGCGAAGCCATCAGCGTCTTTGCCGACAACCTGAGAAACCTGCTCATGTCTCCTCCCCTCGGATTCAAGCGTGTGCTCGCCGTGGATCCTGGTTTTCGCACGGGCTGCAAGCTGGTGTGTCTCGATCCCCAGGGGAAGCTCCTGCACCACGAAACCCTTTACCCCCATTCAGGAGAGAAATCGGCGATTGCCGCCGCCAATGGGTTGCGTGAACTGGTGAAAAGATTTGAAGTGGAAGCCATTGCCATAGGCAACGGAACGGCGGGCAGGGAAACGGAAACTTTCGTGCGTGCCCTGAACCTTCCCGCGGCGGTTCAGGTCCTGGTGGTCGATGAAAGCGGCGCCTCCGTTTATTCCGCTTCGGCAGTGGCGCGTGAAGAATTCCCAGACCATGACGTGACCGTTCGCGGTGCCGTCTCCATTGGCCGAAGGCTCATGGATCCCCTGGCGGAACTGGTCAAGATCGAACCCAAGTCTCTTGGGATTGGACAATACCAGCACGATGTGGATCAGGGAATGCTCAGGAAGAGTCTCGACGACGTGGTCATGAGCTGTGTCAATGGGGTGGGCGTTGAAGTGAACACCGCAAGCACCCAGCTTTTGACGTATGTGTCCGGCCTTGGCCCTCAGCTGGCCAGAAACATTGTGGCCCGAAGAGACCAGGATGGACCCTTTAAATCCAGAAAAGAACTCCTGAAGGTGCCCCGGCTCGGACCCAAGGCTTTCCAGCAGGCCGCAGGCTTCCTGCGCATCCGTGGCGCCTCGAATCCTCTGGATGCCAGTGCTGTCCACCCCGAATCCTATTCCGTTGTGGAGGCCATGGCCAAGGACCTGAAGTGCACCGTGGGGAACCTCATGGAAGATGAAAACCTGAGAGACCGGGTGAAACTCGACCGCTACCTCACCCCCGAAACAGGACTTCCGACCCTCAAGGATATTTTGCAGGAACTGGCCAAGCCCGGCCGCGATCCCCGGCAGAACTTTGAAGCTTTCACCTTTGCGGAGGGCATTGAAAAAATGGAGGACCTGCAGCCAGGCATGAGACTGCCGGGAATCGTGACCAACGTGACCGCTTTCGGAGCCTTTGTGGACATCGGTGTTCACCGGGACGGCCTCGTGCATGTGAGCGAACTCTCCGACCGGTTTGTTTCAGATCCCCTTCAGGTTGTCCGGGTTCAGCAAAAGGTGATGGTGACCGTCACGCACGTGGATGTATCCCGTAAACGCATTTCCCTGTCCATGAAGTCTGCCCCTCAGAACAAGAACGGGGAGAAAGGACGGCGTAAGGTTCCGGCAAAAGCTTCACAAACGCAAAACACGGAAAAGCGTTCCCCTGCGGGCCGGGATTTTTCCAACAAGCCCTTTCAGGAGCTTTTGAAAGGGAAAGAAATGGAAAGATCCGGGAGAGGGGATGCGAAGAAAAAGAAATAAGCCAAGAGGTGGGGCAGACCTGTTGGCTTATGAGGAGGAAAGAGATTTCTTATTTTGGGGCTTGCCCGATTATATTTGCAAGGTCCTTGCCAAAAAGGCCAAAAAATACTAAGGGCTCAATATGTCAGGATAAACCGGACAATGGTCCGAGCGCTTCCATGTCGTGTTTTTTGGAAGACGGCGCCATTTGCCTTGCAAAACACGCCTCAATGGCGCCAATTCCCGCCATGGCCTGCTGCAGTATGGCGGGAATGAGTTGACCGCAAAAAGGTAGCGTCACTCTGGACCGATGAGATGTTCAGGGGGAATTTCGTCCAGAAAACGGCTGGGAGGCATGCATTCCCCCCGCCGCATGCGCGAAAATGTGATGTGAAGAAAGTCGGAAGCTCGGGTCATGGCCACATACATCAACCGGCGTTCTTCCTCGATGGCGTCTTCCCTGTCTTTTTCCTCAGGCAGGCTCACTGATCGGCGATGGGGCAGCACTCCCTCTTCCACTGCCACAATGAAAACGACCTCATATTCCAGCCCCTTGGCCGCATGAACGGTGGAAAGCCTGATGCCGCTCTTCTTGTCCGATGCATCCTGGTCTTCTCTCAGGAGAGCCGCATCCTCCAGGTATTCGGCGATGGTGTGCTTCTGAGAGGCATCGAAAACCATCTGCTGAATATTTTCCATGCGTCCCGCTGCATCGTCAGGGTTTTCGGAAAAAGAGCGCACGTAATCTTCATAATTCACTTCTTCGATCACTCTTTGCAAAGCGCGGCCGGGTTTTTCTTCGGCCAGGGACTGGAGCAGCCGAAGGAGTTCCTCCAGGGCGGCTGATGTTTTTTTGGGAAGGATTTTTTTCTCAACAGCCCTCCAGGCCGCTTCCTGCAAACCAAGGCTTCCGTCCTTGTACTGAAGGATCTTGTTCATGGCACCGGGGCCGATGGAGCGCCGGGGCACATTGATGATCCTCTCAAAGGAAACGTCGTCCTTCTTATTCACGGCACTGATGAGGTAACAGTTGAGGTCCTGAACCTCCCGGCGCTGAAAAAACCCCTGAGCCCCCACCATGGTGTAGGGAATGCGCTCCTGCCGAAGGGCTCTTTCAAAGGGCAGGGAGGTGAACTTGGTGCGGTACAGAATGGCGATCTTTTCAAGGGGTATTCCCTTGCTATGCACGTGGTTCCGGCACTTTTTCGCCACCCAGGAAGCTTCGAGGGCATCCGTTGCAAATTCGGCGACCACAATTGGTTCGCCTTCCCGGCGACTGAAACACTGTTTTTCGATTCGCCGGGCGTTGAAGGAGATGAGGCGATCTGCCGCCGCAACGATTTGAGTTGTGGAACGATAGTTCTCCTCAAGTCGAAAAACCTCGGCACCCGCGTATTTTTTAGGAAAGTCAATGAAGTGCTTCGGGTCGGCTCCACGAAATCTGTAAATGCTCTGGTAATCGTCACCCACCACCGTCAGATTTCCGTTCACCACCAGCAAGTCCACGATCTGATTTTGAATGTCGTTGGAATCCTGGAACTCGTCGATGAGAATGTAATCGAAGGAGTTCTGATAGTGGCACCGAATCTCGGAAAATTTTTCCAAAAGATCCCGGGTGAGCAGCAGAATGTCGTCAAAATCCACCGAATTGCTCTGCTCCAGGGACTCGTTGTAAAGGCGAAAAATTTCGCCCTTTCTGGGCAATCGTCCCTGGTGCCGGATGAAGCTGAGGGGGTCTCCGGAGTTTTTGGCATTGGAGATCATGGCGGCCGCACCTGACAGGTATTTACGGTCCAGGTCCAGTTCGGCGAGGACTTTTTTCAGGTGTGCCTTTTGCTGGGACTCGTCGTGAATGAGAAGGGGTTTTTGGTAACCCAGCAGGTTGCAGTGTTCCTTGAGTATGCTGAAGCAGGCGCTGTGGAAGGTCCGTACCCATGGAAAATCCTGGGGAGACCTGCCCGTCGCAATGCCCACGCGGCTTTTCATTTCTCCCGCAGCCTTGTTGGTGAAAGTTATGGCCAAAATCCTGGTGGGATCAATTTTTTTTTCATTGATCAGGTGGGCGATTTTGTTGGTGAGCGTTCTCGTTTTTCCACTGCCGGCACCGGCCGTTACAATGGCGGGGCTCGTCGTGCATTCAACAGCCGCCCGTTGAGAGGGTGAGAGCTTGAAAATGGACATCCTGCAGACTCCTTGCTGAATGATGGTCGCCGATTCAAATGAGCACCAAGTTTATTCCAAAAATCTTTGGGAGTGGCAAGCTGAAAGGATTTCTTCCGGTGAAATGGACGCATTCCCAGGGTCTCCCGTTGCGTTGTGCCGGGGGCTCTGCTATTTTTGCTTTTGAGAATCATTTCAGGAGTGGAAAAAGGGACTAGTTTTTCAGGCTCAACTCACCATGATGTGGGCCAAAAGGATGGGGGGTCGGCTTCTCTGGCGATCCGCTATCTGGTCCAGAATGCAGAAAACAACCGGTTTCAGGTGTTTGAAAGGAGAATGGAGCGATCATGGGCGAAACCACTTCCGGTCCGGAACAAAATGTCCTCATGCAGATTCAGAACAGCAAAAATCCTCAGCAGGCCATCACTGTGGTGGTGAACCAGGAAGAGGGATACGCCGAGACACAGGGTCTCAGGATGCTTTTCGGCGTGGAAGAAATTCGCATCGATTTGCAGGAGATTCTCTCTTCTCTGCAGGAAACGGCAATGGTGCTCTCTTTTCTGCTGGAAACCATGTCCGCCGGGCAAGACATGGGCCTGCCTTACGCTTATCAGGATGTTTTTGACTATGAGGGAACCACTTACAGCCTCAAAAAAGATAATGACCACCGAGTGCTGAAGCGATTGCAGTGAACAAAACGTTTTTTTCGAAAGCCTGATCATAATTATGGAAAAGAACAGATTTTGAGCATGGTGCTTTCGGGCAAAAAGGACAAAAGACCCCTTTGAGCCCATCGCCGCCGCACATTGGCAGACAGTTTTCAAACAGCCCCAAAACCCCTGAAATCACTTCAATTGCCAAACCCACCAATGAGTTGACACCTTTCGTATTCCCTGCTATTTTTGCCTTCTTTCAGCCGGATTCCACTGGGCTGATCCCTCTCAGATCAAAAAATTCTTTAGAGCAACGCACCACCATTCACGGAGGAGAGATTCATGAAGAAATCGCTCTTTTTTGCACTGGCACTGTTACTTGCTTGCGGAACGTCCCATGCTTCGGAGAAGATCAGGATTGGCCTCATGGGACCCATGACGGGATCCTGGGCCAGTGAAGGTGCGGAGATGAATCAGGTGCTCAATCTTTTGGCTGATGATTTGAACGCAAGAGATGGGATCCCGGGCAAGACGGTGGAAATCGTCATGGCGGACGATGGCGGAAATCCCCGCACAGCAGCTCTTGCGGCCCAGAGGCTGGCAACGCAGGGGATTGTGGCGGTCATCGGCACTTATGGCTCTGCCGTGACGGAAGCGACTCAGAACATATTTGACGAAAACCGAATCATCCAGGTGGCCAACGGTTCCACGGCCATTCGTCTCTCTGAAAAAGGTCTTCCTTATTTTTTCAGAACCTGTCCCCGCGACGACGAGCAGGCCAGGGTGGCGGTGCAGAGCATTGAAGACCGGGGAGTGGAGAGACTCGCCATCCTTCATGACAGCAGCACCTATGCAAGGGGCCTTGCCGATGAGGCGCGGCAGCTGCTCGCTGGCAACCCGGACATTGAAATCGTCTTCTTCGATGCGCTCACTCCCAGGGAACAGGACTACACGGCCATTCTCACCCAAATGAGGCGTTCCAGCCCCGATCTTGTCTTTTTCACCGGCTATTACGGTGAGGCGGGGCTTCTCTTGAGACAGAAGAGGGACATGAACTGGGATGTGCCTTTCATGGGAGGAGATGCCACCAACAATCCCGATCTGGTCAAGACTGCGGGGGTGGCCGCTGCGTCTGGATTCTATTTTTTGAGTGCTCCTCTGCCCCAGGATCTTCCCGGAGAGGAAACCAAAGCTTTTCTGGAGTCTTTTTCCCAAAGATACGGCAATCCTCCTAACTCCATTTATGCGGTCCTTGCCGGTGACGGCTTTCGCGTCGTGACCGAGGCCATTGCCAGGACCAACTCCACAGATGCGGATGAGGTATCGGACTATCTTCGAAATGAACTGAAAGGTTTTCCTGGGCTCACGGGCGAGATCTCTTTCAACGAGAAAGGCGATCGCGTGGGAGAGGTCTACAGACTCTACCGGGTGGACGATGAAGGACAATTCATTCTTCAGCCCTAGCTGCAGTGCCCCTCCGGTTGAAGAAGAAATCAAAAGGCGAGAAATCGTGAAGGCAGTGATCTGAAGCCGGGTTTCTCGCCTTTGGCGTGAAATGGGCCATGATTGGGACAGTGGCGTCATGCTGCGTGCCCTTCACCGGGAGAGCCCGGGTTGCTTCTGGAGGAAGGATCAGCGCCTCCTGCATGGCCCGGCGCAGCGGGACGCTGGCACGGCTTGTGCCTTTTCTCATGGGGGCACAAGCCTTTCCATGCCACTGAGGAGTGAATTGATAGAGGCCCCACAGACATGATCGGATCCATTTCCTCATGGAACAATTTCTCCAGCAATTGACAAACGGGTTGGCGGTGGGGAGCATTTATGCCCTCATCGCTCTGGGGTACACCATGGTGTACGGCGTGCTGAAGCTCATCAATTTTGCTCACAGCGAGCTGGTCACCCTGGGTGCCTATCTGGGACTCACCCTTTTGACCTCCCTTGCTCTCGCGGACCGGTTGGGACCACTTTTGGGCGTTTTGCTTCTTGCGGTCATGGTCATGGGCCTCATCGCTGTGGTGGGTGCCATGCTGGACCGTGTTGCCTACAGACCACTTCGCCAGTCTCCCCGCCTTTCTGCGGTTGTGTCTGCACTTGGGGCTTCCATTTTCCTCCAAAACACCATCATGCTCATCTATGGAGCCCGGTACCTGAATTACCCGCACGATATCCTTCCCAAAATGACCATTCACATGGTGGGGATCGATGTGCCCCTTGTACGGATCCTGATCCTTTGCGTTTCCATCCTCATGATGGGGGGGCTCTTCTTTTTCATACAGAAGACAAAAGTCGGCACCGCCATTCGCGCAGCAGCCATCGACCAGGGCGCGGCAAAGCTCGTGGGCATCGATGTGAACCTCGTTGTCCTCCTGGTCTTTCTCGTGGGTCCGGCGCTGGGAGGCGCCGCAGGGCTCATGCTGGGACTTTACTACGGTCAGATCAACTTCGCCATGGGCTGGAGCTACGGTTTGAAAGCCTTCACAGCGGCCATTCTGGGGGGCATCGGCAACATTCCCGGAGCCATGCTGGGCGGGCTTTTGCTGGGAGTGGTCGAAGCCATGGGAGCCACCTACATCTCATTCGCCTGGAAAGATGCCATAGCCTTTTTGGTGTTGATCCTCATTCTCATTGTTCGCCCGACGGGTTTGCTGGGTGAGCGGGTTGCAGAAAAGGTATGATCCAGTACAAAACCATTGCGCTCATCATCACGACAGGCATTCTGGCGGTCCTGCCTCAATTTCTCAACCCCTATTGGGTGGATGTGCTCAACAACATCGGCATTTACGCCATTCTGGGGTTGAGCCTCAACATCATCGTGGGCCACACCGGCCTTTTCAATCTGGGTCATGCCTCATTTTTCGCCGTGGGAGCCTATACGGCTGCCATCCTGAACACCCAGTATGAGATTCCGGTTCTCTGGCTCATTCCCGTGTGCGGCCTTTCGGCGGGCCTTTTTGCCTTGATCGTTGCCCGGCCCATCATTCATCTTCGCGGAGACTACCTTTGCATCGTCACCATCGGTGTGAACGAGATCGTCCGCATCGCCCTCATCAACAACGTTTTCGGGCTCACGGGGGGATCCAACGGCATCTTCGGGATCGACCGGCCAAATGTTTTTGGCATGACCCTGAGAACTCCCATGGAATTCTATTACCTGATTCTTGCCTTTGGAGCGGTGACCATCTTCCTTTTTCGACAGCTGGAATATTCACGTTTTGGCCGGGCACTCAATTACCTGAGAGAGGACGAAACGGCGGCTCAGGGAAGTGGAATCAACACGGCCCATTACAAGCTGGCCGCCTTTGTGGTGGGAGCGGTTTGGGCCGGCATGGTGGGAAACATCTACGCAGCCAAGATGACCATCATTTCACCTGAATCCTTCACCTTCTGGGAGTCTGTGATCATTTTTGTCATTGTGATCCTGGGAGGTTCCGGAAGCATACCGGGAGTCATCCTGGGAGCCGTGCTCGTTGTGGGTCTTCCTGAGCTGTTCAGGGATCTCGCAAACGCCCGCATGCTCGTTTTCGGTGCCGCCATGGTGGGCATGATGATCTTTCGCACACAGGGCTTGCTGCCTCAGCGTCCCAGGAAATACACTCTGCCCCAGGGCCGAAGGAACGGGGAGGGGGGTGAGTGAAACTTCTCAGCGTCAGTCGCCTCACCAAAAGTTTCGGCGGCCTCACGGCCGTGAACTCCGTGTCATTTGATGTGCAACCCGATACAGTGGTGGGGCTGATCGGTCCCAATGGCGCGGGCAAAACCACCGTGTTCAACCTCATCACGGGCATCTACAGGGCCGACCAGGGAGAGATTCTTTTCAAAGATCAATCCATTGTGAACTTTCCCACTCATCGCATCATCTCCCAGGGCATCGCACGAACATTTCAGACCATAAGGCTCTTTCAGAATTTGTCCGCCCTGGAGAACGTCCTCGCTGGATGCCACTCTCAAATGAAATCGGGAGTGCTAGGCTCCCTTTTTCACACCCCCCGTCAGCGCAGGGAAGAAAAGATGGCCCTTGAGGAGGCCATGGAGGCTCTTGCATTCGTGGGCCTGGACAGCAACGCCCTGCAGATGGCCAGGAACCTTTCCTACGGCAAACAGCGTTTGCTGGAAATTGCCAGGGCTTTGGCCACCAAACCCAGCCTCATCATACTGGATGAGCCTGCGGGAGGCATGAACGAACACGAAACGTGGCAGCTGGTGGCCCTCATTGGAAAAATGAAGGAGAGGGGAATCACGGTTCTGCTCATCGAACATGACATGAGCCTTGTCATGAGGGTTTGCGAGAACATCGTGGTTCTGGAGTATGGCTCCAAGATTGCCGAGGGTCCGCCTCAGGAAATAAAAACCGATCCCCGGGTCATTCAGGCCTACCTGGGTGTGGAAGAAGATGACTGACATGCTTTTGGAAATCGTCGACCTTCATGTCAAATACGGAAACATCGAAGTCCTGCACGGAATCAACCTCAAGGTAACGGAAGGGGAAATTGTCACCATTCTCGGGGCCAACGGGGCGGGCAAATACACCACTCTTCTCACCATAAGCGGACTGGTGAGAGCTGCCAGGGGCGCCATTTATTTTGACAAGACTCCCTTGCACAAGCTCCCGGCTCACAAGGTCGTCAAGGAGGGCATTGCCCAGGTCCCTGAAGGTCGAAGAGTTTTCGGAACCCTCACGGTGCAGGAAAACCTCAACCTGGGGGCTTTTGTGTCCAGGGATTCCGCCCGGGTCAAAAGAACACGGGAGTGGATCCATCATTTGTTTCCCATTTTGGGTGAGCGCCGTCATCAACTGGCAGGGACCCTCAGTGGAGGAGAGCAACAGATGCTTGCCATTGGAAGGGCGCTCATGAGCGAGCCAAGGATTCTGCTTCTGGACGAACCAAGCCTGGGGCTGGCACCGCTCCTGGTGAAAACCATTTTTCAGACCCTTCGGGAGATCAACCAGACGGGTGTCACGGTGCTTCTGGTGGAGCAAAACGCAAGGGCCGCCCTGAAATTCGCCAACCGGGGGTACGTGATGGAACTGGGAAAGATAGTTTTGGATGATGAGGCGCAGGCACTCATTTCCAATCCGGAAGTTCAGCAGGCCTACCTGGGAGGCGCTGCCTAGCCCCTTCACCGATCACTCCACTCATTCCATTCGCTCACACATTCCGTTTCCTGCGATCCTTTCGAGCGGCCTTTTTCCAGTCGGGACCATACTTTGCCTTTTGTTTTCGGGCCTGAACGGAGCTTTTGGAGGCGGTTTCCTCCAGGTGTTTGGACTGGAGGAAAAAAGAACCCGGAGTGGGGGGCGAAGTTTGTTCCCTAGCCGCTGCCTTGTTCTTGGTTTTTTCCTTTTTGGCCAGATTTGCCAGTTCCTCAAGAAAACTTTCCTTGAGCCTGGGTGCCACAAGGTATTTGGCGGGAAGGGCTTCCACAAGGAACATGCCCTGGCCGGCATGCCAAAAGGCAACACCATCCTCTGAAGCGGACAAGGCCTCAATTTCCACCACGATGGCGCCGGGGTCCCGTCTTTTGCCCACCCGCAATGCCAGGTCACGGTCGGTGAAAAGGGGCACGAAGGGCCTGCTTCCTGGCCGAAGCCCATTTTCCAGGGTGTTGAGATAGGCTTTTCTCCGGCAGGCGAAGTGAAGCCTCGACGGCACCTCTGCCGTTGGTTGCAGGGGATGACCGGAATACCCCTCGCACAGATGAAGGGTTTTGTCTTCGAGCTTGGCAGGAAATTCAATGCCGAGAAAGCCGATTTCCCGCAGATGGGCTTCCCTGACGAAGCGAAGGGAGGGATCTTCCTGCAGGGCCCAGTAAAATTCCTTCCAGGGCATGGTTCCGTCGGGAGTCCAGAAAAGACCGTGTTGCTCGGGTGCGTGGTGTAAAATGTAAGCGAGGTTTTTTGCCAGGGTGGAAGGTTTGTAAGTGGCCATTGTGTGAAACCTTTTCATGTTGGATTTGGTGAGCACAGCTTTCGGGGCTGTTGAATTTTCAACCTTTGGAATCGTCAGTTTATCACTGAAGAAAAGACAAAGAAAAGGGAACCCCCTGACACCGGGAGAGGAAAAGGGATGCATTTTGGTTTACATAATATACCTTATCAGACTCTGTGTGTCCCTCGTTTTTTTTCTTGACAGTCATGTGCCTTTCCGGTACAAACACACTCGTTGCTGCCGAGCGGGAATAACTCAGTGGTAGAGTGCAACCTTGCCAAGGTTGAAGTCGCGGGTTCAAATCCCGTTTCCCGCTCCACTCAAAGCAAAACCCAAAGGGTGGTGATGAACCACCCTTTTTTTATGACTCCTTCCACACTGCCTGGTTCTCACTTTCCATACCCGAGTGTGCCGCATGGCCGATGATTCCCGTAAACCCGCAAAAAAAACGGGCAAGAAACGACGTTCCAGGAAAGACATGCTGGAAAGTTTCTACGCTCAGTTCAGTTCAAAAGATCAGGTGCTCGTCACCATCGATCCCGATCCCGATGCCATTGCCAGTGCCCTTGCCGTGAGAAGACTGCTCTGGAGAAAGGTTCAATCCACCACCGTTGGAATGATTCGGCCCATTCGGCGCCTCAACAACGTCACCATGGTCCGCCTGCTCAAACTGCCCCTCACTCTTTTGACCAAAAAGATGGACCTTTCCACATTCGACAAATTTGTCCTTGTGGATGCCCAGCCCGTCCACAATGAGTTGTTTCAGAAGCTTTCCTACAGCGCAATCATCGACCACCATCCAACCACGCACCCCAGCGATGCTCCTTTTATGGATGTGCGCCCGGACTATGGATCCACTTCAACCATTCTCATCAGCTATCTGAGAGCCGCCAAAATCAAACCTTCCGCAACCCTTGCCACGGCTCTTCTCTATGGCATCAAAACCGACACCCGTAACTTTGAGCGCCACACGCTGGTTGAAGACATCGAGGCATTCCGCACCCTTTATCCTTTGGCGAACCACAGTGCCCTCAGAAAAATTGAGATCTCCGACCTTTCCCTCGAAGACCTCAAGTTCTTTCAAAAGGCCGTGGAAAGAAGACACGTGTCCAGGGACAGGATTTACGCGCACCTGGATGAAGTCCCCCTGGCAGACATTCTCGTGGAAGTGGCTGAATTCTTCCTGAAAATTCACGACATATCCTGGAGCATCATTTCGGGAATCTATGACGAAGCACTCATCGTGGTGATCCGCAATGACGGGTACCGCAAGGACGCAGGAAAAGTGGTGAGAGAAGCCTTTGGCTCCATCGGCTGTGCCGGCGGTCATGCCTCCATGGCCCGCGCTGAAATACCCCTCGAGAACCTGAGCCTTGTCATGGGCAAAGTCAATCCATCCAGCGTGGAAAAATTCGTCCGAAAAAAACTGTCTCCCTACAAAAAGTGAACCTATTCCTTGCCCGTGCCCGCCGTCAGTATGTAACGGCAGGCCCTGCCCTTGCCCAGCCTCTCAAGCAGTTCCCCTTCAACCATCTCATTGAGCTCGCGCAATGCCTGACGTTCGGATATCTCGTTGATCCGGGAATAGTATTTGTTGGTGATGAAACCATGGACACGCAGAAACTCCAGGGCCTTCATCTGCCGGGGTTTGAGCCCCGTTGCCTGAAGCCTTTCTCCCGGGGCCACATGAGGGATGGGCTGCGGTTCGACGGCTTCGCCCTCCCCCTGGGCGCCTGTGGCCATGATCTGAGAACTTTCGTCACCGGAAGGAGCGTCAGAGCCTGCTTCTCGAATCTCCGAAGGCAGGTCCTGCAAATGGATTTGATTTCCCGTGGCAAGAATGACCGCCCTTTCCACAGCGTTTTCAAGTTCTCTCACATTTCCAGGCCATGAATATTCGAGCAACTTGCGGAAGGCTTCCTGCTCGAAGGTCAGGGATTTTTGTTCGTTTTTCTCCCCACTGTATTTCGCCAGAAAATGATTCACCAAAAGGGGTATGTCACCCGTTCTGCTTCTCAGGGGAGGAAGATCGATGTGAAGCACGTTGAGCCTGTAAAAGAGATCGGCCCGAAAGCGATTGGCCGCAACTTCCTCCTTCAGATTCCTGTTGGACGCGGCCACCACACGCACATCCACACGAATGCTCTCGCTACTCCCCACACGCTCAAATTCCATTTCCTGAAGCACTCGCAGAAGCCTCACCTGAAGGGGAGGAGACATTTCACTGATTTCATCCAGAAAAAGCGTTCCTCCGTGAGCCGTTTCAAAACGCCCCTTCCGCTGACTGACGGCTCCGCTGAATGCACCCTTTTCATGCCCGAAGAGCTCACTTTCCAGAAGGCTTTCGGGCAAAGCTCCGCAGTTGACCGAAATGAAAGGCTTTGCCCTTCGGCTGCTGTTGAAGTGTATGGCCCGGGCAATCAACTCCTTGCCGGTGCCCGACTCTCCTGTGATGAGTACGGTGGCTTTGGTGGGCGCGACCTTTTCAATGAGTTCGTAAACCCTTTGCATGGGGGTGCTCTTGCCCACGATGTTGCTGAAGCCATAACGTTCCTGAAGCGCCTGGCTCATGAGGCGGTTCTGTTTGATGAGGTGATACAGGTCGATGGCTTTTCGTATGGTGAGTTTGAGCTCATCATTTTTGAAGG
>PXBG01000083.1 GCA_003566995.1 Syntrophobacteraceae bacterium | reverse complement strand
GATGCCGGTGAGTACGCCTGCACCGACGGTGCGTCCGCCTTCGCGAATGGCGAAGCGCAGACCTTCTTCCATGGCCACGGGGGTGATGAGTGCGACTTCGCAGCTGATGTTGTCACCGGGCATGACCATCTCAACGCCTTCGGGAAGGGTGAGGATTCCCGTGACGTCGGTGGTTCGAAAGTAAAACTGAGGCCTGTAGCCGGGAAAGAAGGGGGTGTGGCGGCCGCCTTCCTCTTTTTTGAGCACATAGACTTCAGCCTTGAATTTGGTGTGGGGCTTGATGCTGCCCGGTTTGGCAACGACCTGGCCGCGTTCCACTTCATCACGCTTGATGCCGCGGATGAGGATGCCCACATTGTCACCGGCCTGTCCCATGTCGAGAGTTTTGCGAAACATTTCCACGCCCGTGCACACCGTTTTGAACGTGGGCTTGAAACCGACGATTTCCACGTCTTCACCCACCTTGATGACGCCGCGCTCCACCCGTCCGGTCACCACGGTGCCACGGCCGCTGATGGAGAAAACGTCTTCGATGGGCATGAGGAAAGGCTTGTCCACAGCCCGGACAGGGTCGGGAACATAGGCGTCGATGGCTTCCATGAGGTCCATGATGCACTTGGCGTCGGGGGAATCGGGATCGTCCGTTTCCAGTGCCTTGAGTGCCGAGCCTTGAACGATGGGAATGTCGTCGCCGGGGAAGCCGTATTTGCTGAGGAGTTCACGAAGCTCCAGTTCCACCAGTTCGATGAGTTCCGGGTCGTCCACCATGTCCACCTTGTTGAGGAAGACCACGATGTAAGGAACGCCCACCTGGCGGGAGAGGAGAATGTGCTCCCGGGTCTGGGGCATGGGGCCGTCGTTGGCTGCCACAACGAGAATGGCGCCATCCATTTGGGCGGCGCCCGTGATCATGTTTTTGATGTAGTCGGCGTGCCCGGGGCAGTCCACGTGGGCGTAGTGGCGCTGGGCCGTTTCGTACTCCACGTGAGCCGTGGCGATGGTGATGCCGCGATCGCGCTCTTCGGGAGCCTTGTCGATCTGGTCAAAGGGAATGTAGCTCGCCGAACCCCGTTTGGCCAGGTTCTTGGTGATGGCCGCCGTCAACGTCGTCTTGCCATGGTCGATGTGGCCGATTGTGCCCACGTTCACGTGCGGCTTCGTCCGCTCAAACTTCTTCTTAGCCATCTTGACTTCCTCCTCCAAAAAACATGTTAGCTATCCAAAGGGACTCATCACATCCAAAAATATAGTGGGGTGAGCAAAAAAATCCGGGAAGACAGCAGATCAGCAGGGGATGAATCGAAGGGGAACTTGAACGGACTGCAGGCCACTTGTCCTCTCGGCAAATGGAGCCCACGACCGGGATCGAACCGGTGAACCTCTTCCTTACCAAGGAAGTGCTCTACCTACTGAGCTACGTGGGCCAAAAACTGCAGACACGATTCATGCGAGTGCTGCACATGACGTGGCATGGGTCCACAGGGGAATGCTTGAGCGGAACTGACATTCTCGACTTTTCCCATACACAGGCATGTAGTCCCAGCGACAATGACCCTGTGATGCGGCGCCATCATCTCCTACATGGATTCCCGATAAGGTGGTGGAGAGGGGAGGATTCGAACCTCCGAAGGCTTCGCCGGCAGATTTACAGTCTGCTCCCTTTGGCCGCTCGGGAACCTCTCCACAATTTTTTCCATCGCTCAGATGGCTGCACGGTGTTTCCAAATCGTGCAGAGTCTCGCCATATAGCATGGCACACAGATGATTGCAAGCATTTTGTTCGCTTTTTTCCATCTGTGGTTTGGGCGTGCCGCTCAACAATTTTCTCGGGGGATCGGGGAGATGATCCGCTCTCCGCCCGAAACTGAAGGGCTGTGTATCACAGAGTCTCAAGGCATGTCAATAGGGGTGTGAGGGGTTACGGGGGATCAGGGGCGCTGAGCATTTGCAATGGCTTCGCTGTGGATCTGGCCGATGGGATCTTTTGGGAAAAGGCGGGTTGTTGAAGGGTGTTGCCAGTGGTCGGGACGACTGGATTCGAACCAGCGACCTCTGCGTCCCGAACGCAGCGCTCTACCAGGCTGAGCCACGTCCCGACAGGACAGGGTCAGCTTTTAACAGAAAAATTTGCTCCTGTCCAGCTGATATGTCACATAAAGAAATGGACGCGCAACACAGGATGAATCTTCCTCGTTCACGCACAAGCCGTCATTTTGCCTTTTCAGGGACACGCCAGGTTCCATTGTGTCCGGTGGAACGGAGAGCAACGCAATGAGCAATCATCATTCGCCGCGGGAAACTGCATCGTTTCACAAGGAAGAGTCTGCCTTCCTCATGGATCATCCCCTTGCGGAGAAGACAAGGGTTTTTCCGCACTTTCCCGGAGTCTACCTCTTTCGGGATGGTGAAGGCCGGGTCATCTATGCGGGGAAAGCCAGGGACCTCAGGAAGCGTGTGGCCAGTTATTTTCGAAGCAACACGGAGACCAATCTGAAGGTGAAGGCTCTTTTGGGCAAGGCCCAGGATCTGGAATTCATGGTCACCGCCACGGAAAAAGAGGCTTTGCTCCTGGAAGCCAGTCTCATCAAGAAGCACCGACCCCGCTACAACGTGATCCTTCGCGATGACAAGAATTACCCTTCTCTGCGCATTGATCCCAGGGAGCCTTTTCCCCGGTTGGAGATCGTGCGAAGGTTCCATAAAGACGGGGCCTGCTATTTTGGCCCTTATCCATCGGGCCATGCCTTGCGTGAAACCCTGCGAACGCTCAACCAGCTCTTTCCCCTTCGCCAATGCCGGGGGAGAAAGCTCATTGCCCGGCATCGTCCCTGCCTCAACCACGCTATGAAAAGGTGTCCCGGTGTGTGTGCGGGCAAAAGCAGTGCCGAAGAGTATGGGAAAATCGTGGAAGAGGTCATTCTTTTTCTTCAGGGCCGAACCGATGCGCTGCAGTGCCAGTTGCGCAAGGGGATGGAAGAAGCTTCGGCGAAACTGGACTTTGAGAAAGCGGCTCAATACCGTGACCGCTTACGGGATATCGAGTCCATGCTCGAAAAGCAGCACATGGTTTCCAGCAGATTTTACGATCAGGACATTCTGGGAGTCCATCAGGACGAGAATGCCACCACCTTTGTGGTCCTTTTCGTGCGCCAGGGGGTTCTGGTGGGAAGAAAGGAATTCAATCTTTCCCATGCGCAGGATTCTCCCGAGGAAATCCTCACGGCTTTCATTCAGCAGTTCTATGGAGAAGGACATTTCATTCCCGATGAAGTGGTCATCGGTTTTTCTCTCGATGCCCAGGAAATCCTTCAGGAATGGCTTTCAGAAATGAAGGGGAAAAGGGTTCGGGTCTGGGCTGTCCGGCGCGGCGAGCGCAAACAATTGCTGGAGCTTGCGGAAAACAATGCCCGGGAGCGTCATGCCAGTCGCAAAAAGCTCATGCAAAAGCATCGGAGTCTGCTGGAAAACCTGGGGAAGATCGTCAGGATCAGCACCCCTCCTGTGCGAATGGCCTGCGTGGACGTCTCCAACGTTCAGGGGCTGCACGCTGTGGGCGCCGTGGTGGTTTTTTCCCACGGGGAGCCCGACAAGTCCTCCTACAGGCACTACAGGGTTCAAGGCATGAGCGAGCCCGATGATCCTGCCATGATGGCCGAGGTGGTGGAGCGTTTTCTGAACGAAGAACCTGAACTGGCTTCCGGCATCAACTTGCTCGTGGTGGATGGGGGAAAGGGGCAGTTGAACCGAATTCATGCGTTGATGGAAAAAAGGGGGTTAACGGACAGGCTGCCCGTCATCTCTCTGGCCAAAGAAAAAGAGGTGGACCGGGGGGAAAAAGGACGGGGGTTTTACGAGAAAGTCTATCTCCCCGGAAGAAAAAACCCCATCTTTCTCTCCCGGTATCCAGACATTCTTCATTTGCTGCAGAGGTTGCGGGATGAAGCTCACCGCTTTGCCATCACCCATTATCAGCACCTGCATCGGCGCCAGCTGCTTCATTCCGCTCTGGATCAGATTCCCGGAATCGGTCCCAAGCGGCGACGCCAGTTGCTGCAACACTTTGGGAGCATGGAAGACCTTCAAAAGATGGACCTGAACTCCATAAAAGAGGTTCCCGGCATTTCGGAAAAGCTGGCTCGGCTCATCCACGATTCCCTCCCCCCCCCATGAAACCATTCCTTTCTTGGGGCGGGAAGCTTCGATGCACAGTGTTTTTCAGCTGCGATCGCCTTTTTCAGGTGTTTTCCTCTTCCTCAGGGGATAGCTTCTTGAGCAAACGCCTGGCAGTTCTTCGAAGTTCTGCGTCAGGAAGGGATTTGATCAGTTCCTCCTCCGAGGCAGTGAGCTCCCTTTGCGGTGATTTCTGGGATCTGACTTTTTGGCTCTTCGTCTTTTTCAGTTTCTCCAATCGTTCATAGTTGGGGTTCAGTACAGGTTCGGCCTCGGGCAGCTTCCCCACGCGCAGAACAATTTCTGTCACGATGGGTTCGGGGTTGCCCCTGTTGATCTTTTCAAGAAGAGCCTCTTTGAGCATTTGGAGATGATGCTTCCACACGGAATCGTAGACGGTCACGGTGAGAATCTTGTTCTTCAGCGACTTGGGCTGCGAGTATCGGGCGATCTGTTCTCCCACCAGCCCTTTCCAGTCACCAATGGGGTTGGCGGCAAAGGCCGGATGTTTTTTGAGGATCTGCCGGAGCAATGGTCCGAGAGCGTTGGGTGTCTCTTCCATATGGACTGAGTGCACGAATGATTCTAGGGGTTCTTGCCGCGTGATGGAGCAATGGAGCGCTCCAGGCGGCGAAGCATGGATTGAATTTCCATGAAATTCTTCCGAAGAGATTCCAGCAAAATGATAGTGTCCCCACTCTGAAAAGGCAGCCTGGAGACGAAGTTGTCGTAGATGAGTGCATTGAGGCTGGACAGGTAAAGATTTTCCAGCCTCTTCAGAAGTCCCGCAGCCAGGGCCAGCAGGAGGACGAGGGCCAATGCCTGGGCGAAGGGCAAAAAGGTGATGTACGCCTGGGGTATGAAGATTTCCTGCAGTTCCTGCTGGCCGCTCAAAACGGGAGCGACCTGCTCGTGGACAAGCCAGAGAACCTGTGAGAATGCGAGCAGGGGAAGTGCCCACAAAATCCACTGAAAGGGGGCCCAGGATGCGTTCATGATCTCCCAGTCCACTTCGGAAGCGCGCCGCTCCTTTTCCAGGAATGTTTCCGATGCGGGAAGCGCTCGGGGGGAACTGAGCATCAGGCGAATGCGCCTGAAGGGGTGAAAGGCGAACTGGAGCCCCCTGGAGCTGGTTTCCCGCAGAATGTGTTCCGGGGAAAACTGCCCGCTCACGTCCTCGGTACCCCGGTCAGGAGGCTGACGGGCCGGTGTGTTTTTTTTGTCGATGCTTTTTTCAAGGATTGAGCTGATCCTGCGTTTTCCCATGAGTTGAACCATTAGGAAGGCGGATTTCAACAACAGAAAAAGAAGGGCGAGCCACGTGAGGTAGACCATGAGTCCGCCCAGGGGCTGCACGCGAAGCCAGGGAAGGTGGAGCCAGAAAGAACCGGAGGCGAAAGCGTGCAACCGGAACAGCTCAGCCGCTTCCTTCAGGCTGGAGGCGATGCCGTAAAATGCGGCGAAGGGATAAGCCAGCAGGGCGCAGAAGATAAAAACCAGGAACCAGCGAAGCCGTTCCACGGACTCGTAATGTTGAACCCCGTATGCCATGGTCACCTGTCTTTCAGCCGTTGCAGGCTCTTTTGGTTTTGTCCCCTCTGACGTTGAAGCGTTCTGAGCCTTTTCCGCTCAATGACATGGGCAACGTGCATCATTCATGATGTGACGTCATTTCAGGGGGCCCGGAAAACTCTGAACCCTGCTGGACGTTTCAAGGCCTCCATTTTCTCGCATATTTTCCCCACTTCGTCCAGGGAAAGCCCCGATCAGGGGAAAATGGTGGCTGTGTCAGGTTTCAAAAGGCAGAGCCGCGGAGTTCCAAAGCCCCATTCGCCCATGGGCCGGGCAGGCCATGAAGGCGTGTGAGGGTCCCCGCCGTGCTCCCCCCCGTCCCCTATGCATATCCTCTGAGCATCACCGCTGAGCCTTGCGCTGGAAAGCCTCCCGTGTCAGCTCGCGGCCAATGATCATTCGTCGCACTTCGCTGGTGCCCGCGCCAATCTCATAAAGTTTTGCGTCGCGCCAAAGCTTCTGGACGGGGAACTCGAGACAGTAGCCATATCCTCCATGAATTTGAACGGCCTGGTCACACACCCAGGTGGCTGTTTCCGCCGCCAGCAGAACCGATGCTGCCGCCAGGCGGGTGAGTTCCGTGCCTTTTCCGCCGCTCCGGGCGTTCTGGGCCATCTCAGCCGCACGATAAACCATGAGGCGCGCCGCTTCAGTGCGTGTGTACATGTCCGCCAGCTTCTGCTGTATCATCTGGAAGTTGGCAATGGGCTGCCCAAACTGCTCTCGATCCACGGCGTACTGAAGGGAATAGTCCAATGCCTGCTGGGCCATGCCCACGGAGCCACCCGCCAGGACGATGCGTTCAATGTCGAGTCCCTTGGTCATGACGCGGACCCCCATGTTTTCCTCGCCCACCAGGTTTTCTGCGGGGACTTCACAGTCCTCGAAGACCAGTTCCGCCGTGGGTGACCCGCGCATGCCGCATTTTTTGATTTTTCTGGAAACAGAAAAACCGGGAAAGTCTTTTTCCACAATGAACGCGCTGATGCCTTTGGCTCCCCGGGACGGGTCCGTTTTGGCGTAAACCAGAAGGGTGTCCGCAATGGTGCCGTTGGTGATGAAAATTTTGCTTCCGTTGAGGATGTACCTGTCACCCTTCTTTTGGGCGCGTGTCCTCAGGTTCATGGCATCAGAGCCGGCATTGGGTTCCGTCAGTCCGAGGGCTCCGATTTTTTCGCCACGCACCAGAGGCGGGAGATATTTCTCTTTCAGTTCATCACCGGCATTCTTGTGGATGTTGTTGGCACAGAGGTTTGAGTGAGCGCCGTAGGTCATGGCCAGGGCAGGGCATATGCGGCTCATTTCCTCAATGGCGAGGGCCTGCATGAGCACGTCTCCACCAAGGCCGCCGTATTTTTCGTCGATGGTGATGCCCAGGATTCCCAGTTCAGCGCATTTTTTGAAAAAATCCGGAGGAAACCAGTCCTCGTCGTCTATTTTCTCCTGTATGGGTCCCAGTTCGTTGACAGCCCACTTGTAGACCGTTTCTTTGATCATGCGCTGCTCATCGGTCAGCTGAAAATCCATCTTCATCCTCCATGGGGAAAGTTCCTGTCCAGAGCCACTCCCATGTTTTCCTTGCGGAAGGGGCAGGAGTGAAATGTCGTGCTTCAGGGAGAGGGGGAGTCGTGCTGACGCCCGGAAAATGCCCTGGCAAAAGTCTTTCGTACATATCAAAGTTTATGAAGAATTCAAAAACTAAAGTGGGAGCACTTTTGGGGCTGTGTGGGGGATGGGGGAGACTCGCGGGCCAGTTGCTCACAAATTCCCCAATGTCATGAGGGTGGGGTCGACCGATGATCAGACGCAGCCGAAAGACCCGCCGTCCCCGGGGGGTGTTTCGCCCTGGCAGGGGTTTGACCGGATGCATTGAAGGCCCACGGACATTTTGGTTTTCACGGCATCGTCGAGCATTTGAGGAAGCCCGCCCCTTTGTTCCGGGGAAAAGCCCAGGGCTTCTCTCCAGATGTCTTCACTCTCCATGCACAGATAGACGCAGAGCTGAGGATCTGCTTTCCGAATGGTCTCCCACATGAACGAGTAGAGTTCCACCCTTATGTCTCTGAAATAACGCATTTTCTGGTCCAGTCCTCTGATGAACTCCCCATAGAGGATGCGGGTTCGGGGATGCCGTCGCTGCACGATGGGTTTCAACTGGGGCATGAATCGAAAAGCCCCCAGGCTGATCCACACGATCCGGCCCGGGTCCACCGCCTGGAAAATCCGGTCGAGAGTTTCTTCGTAGCCCTGGCGCCAATTTTTGTGCTCGATCAAGGGGTCAAAATGAAAGCTCAGGAAGTAGCCCCACCCGGATACGCGCTGCGCCGCATCGATTCTTTGCTTTATGGATGCCGTTCTGGGTTCTTCGCTGATCTGCACAGAACGTGTGTTGAGAGACCACCCCACGAGAGTGCGACCCCCATGGTCGAGTCCCTGCAGGTTTTCCACAAAATTGGTTTTTGTTTTCAGTTCGAGCACCGCATTGGGCCGCCGGGCAAAGAGGGGAACAATTCTCCGAGAGAACCTCGTCCAGGGATCCAGAAGCAGTGAATCGGTGTATTCGCCCGTCCCAATGCGGTAAAGGGTTTGGGGGTTCCGGTTCAGTTCCTCGAGCAGAGCGCTAAAAATTTCCTCTTCGTTTCCGAAAAGCCTCAGGCCGGCCTGGTTGAGATAGGCCTGAAGGATGCAATAGGTGCAATTCAGCGTGCATTGAACGCCAAAGTGTAAAATCTGGTACCCACAGCACAGGTAGTGTCTGGTGCCGGGGCACGATTTGAGGAGCCGTCCTTTAAAGGATATGATCTCGAGCACATCCGGATCATCTTTTGGAAAGTCTTTCCGGTGATTCAACACTTCCACCGGCACTTGCGGGAGCGTTTTTTTCAGTTGCTCCAGCAGGGAGCTGTTCGCCACGTTTCGTTCCACGATGATTTTTTTGGGTGGTGAAAGGCGCATGTTCACCTTCTGGCTCACTTGCCCGGTTTCGACCGCTCTAGGATCGCCCCTGGGTTTTGGTTGATTTTGAGGCGAGGGGGTTCATCATTTCTTCCAGGAGCGGGGAAAGGGCGAACCGGGTCGAAGT
Organism: Syntrophobacteraceae bacterium; assembly: GCA_003566995.1. Classification (GTDB taxonomy): domain Bacteria; phylum Desulfobacterota; class Syntrophobacteria; order Syntrophobacterales; family Syntrophobacteraceae; genus SLCH01. The sequence goes on along the minus strand of PXBG01000083.1, from coordinate 27,039 downwards.
GGAAAGGAGTTCAACGAGTTGTTCCCGGTTGCTGAAGGTTATGTGCATCTGCCAGTTCCTTCCCTCGAAAAACGGGGGAGGATAAATTCGCAGGTTGTTTGGCAGGGCCCCTTTCTTCAGGAGAGTTTCAAAGTGCGCTTCCCTCTCTTTGAGGCGTGGAAATCTTCTGCGTTCGAGAATATCCCTCAGAGCCTGCGTTTTTCTCCTGGGGTGCTTCTGAGGGGTGACTTCGAGTTCGCTCATCAGGTTTTCGAGCACACGGGCCCGGGGCAGAGCTTCACGAATGGCAACTTCCTTTATGCGTTCCACCAGTTCCCATTGGATGCTCGCGCTGCACTGGAGTTCTGTCAGCACACGCACCATGGTCTTCATGGCTTCAGGTTCCCAGTGGACGAGCTCCAGCGCCACCCTCTCACTGATTTCTTCTCTCGCCGCTGCCCCGAGAACTTCATGATCCTGGTGCGCCAGCAAGCACCAGCTTTTGAGGCTTTCCGGCCTTCCCGGCACATGAAGCAAAGGGAGGAATTCCGTGTGGATTTGCTCGAAAGAGAACTGGCTGCTCAGCCTGTGGATCACCTGGGCCTTCTGGGCAGGGTTGAGGGGCAACCCAAAGAGAAGGGTTTGAACCCTGATGCGCCAGAGTTCGTTGCCACTCAGGGCAGGGGGAAGCACCAGTGAGAGAACCTCGCGCGTCCCCCTGTTTTTCGCCCAGTGCAGGCGTTCAAAACCATCCAAAATGGCAAGGGTGCCATCGGCCTGGGTCCAGAGTAAGGGAGGGTGAAGCATGCCAAATGCCTCCAGGGAGGCGACAAGGTCTTCCCGGCTTTTGAATCTCCCAATGCGAAAATGCTCCTGGGAAAAGTCCAGGTGCTTCGGAAGAATCCGCAGGGGCGTGCATTGTGCTGGCACTTCTGGGTTCATGTGGTTTCTTTTTGCTGGCCCAGCTTTTGGCCGGTCAACCGTTCAAGGGCTTCCAGGTAACGCGCACGCGTGTTTTCCACCACCTCCCCCGGCAACTGAGGCGGAGGATCCGTTGCTTTCCATCCCGAACGGAGCAGATGGTCTCTCAGGTACTGCTTGTCGAAACTCTCGGGGCTTTGTCCCACCCCATAGCGGTCTGCGGGCCAGAATCTGCTGGAATCGGGGGTCAGCACTTCATCGATGAGGGTCAGTTGTCCTTCGGCCATGCCGAATTCCAGCTTCGTGTCTGCGAGGAGAATTCCTTTGCTTCGGGCGTGTTCCTCCCCTCTCGCGTAGATCTCCAGAGAAAGTTCCCGCAAGCGGTCCGCCACCTCTTCTCCCACGATCCTTTTCATGTCTTCAAAGGAAATGTTTTCGTCATGGGCCCCTTGCTCCGCTTTGGTGGAAGGTGTGAAAACGGGTTCGGGAAGTTTTTGGGCTTCTTTCAAATGGGGGGGGAGGGAGATGCCGCACACTTTGCCCGTTTTCTGGTAATCCTTCCAGCCCGAACCCACCAGATAGCCCCTGACAATGCATTCCACGGGCAGCACCTTTGCCTTTTTGACCCACATGGTCCGGCCTGCAAGCAGTGAGGCATAGGGTTGACACTGGGATGGAAAACGGGCCACATCTGTGGTGATGAGGTGCTGGGGCACCAGGTCGCTCAAAAAGTGAAGCCAGAACTCGGAAAGCTGCGTGAGGATCTTGCCTTTGTCGGGGATGGGTGTCGGCATGACCACATCGAAGGCGGAGATGCGGTCCGTGGCGACGATGAGTAGGGAGTCCCCAAGGTCATAGTTGTCTCTGACCTTGCCTCTGGAAAGGAGTTTCAGCTGGGGGAAGTTCGTTTCCATCAACGGTTCTTCTGCCATGGTTTTTCTCCTCGGGAAAAGCTTGCAAAATTCGCCACAGAATAAAGGCTCTTAAAAGGGCTCCTGAACATGGCTTGGAATCCCTGGGACTCAGGGAGGCCACCTGAGGATTGCTTATATTGAAAACACGGTTGGTTGCCGATGGGCAACGGACATTTTCATGCGCGAAAACCGTGTTGACCCCAAAGAAGCCTTTTGTTATCCTGCTTCGGATCGGATATCAAGTGTTTCCGTGTGATTTGTGGCTGGAAGAGCATGAAGGGCAAAGCAGTATCCATGAAAGAGAGCGCAGACAAAGGGTTTTCTGAGTCGTGCCAGAGGCCGTTGGTCTTCAAGACAGAATGTTTTCCCCTGCCTGAATCCTCTCTCGTTCTGCAGTGAACCGTTGGGATGGAAATTCATCAAAAAATATACAGAGGGATGGAACCATGAGCAATTCGTCTGAGCAATCAAGACCGCGCTTGCGCAGCATTGCGGGGCTGTTCGATGACACGGAAAGGAAGGAGTTTTTCAAGAAGTACCTGTTTTTTCTGGCATGGGTTCAGGTTCTCATTTTGGTCATCTGCTGGCTTTACCAGTTGGGAGATGGCAGCTACGATCGATTCGGCCCCGTGGAAACGGCCTTCCCCTGGAAAACCTATTTTCTCCTGGCCTTTCTGGTGCCCATTGGCATCACCTTTCTGATCGGTGTCATCATTGTGGGGTTCAACAATTACTTCATTGAATCCCAGGCGGAAGAATCTCCTGACCTTTCAGGGGAAAATGCTCAAATGCTGGACGAGAAATCGGGGCGTATCTACAAAATGTACCGCATGGTGCACCTCGTTCAAAAGCTGCCCTTTCTCGCGCTTTTGATTCTCCTGGCCATCGGGACCGTGTTCTTCTACAAGATCGATGCGCTCCTCTCCTTCTTGGGGAATGTGGGAGAACAGTCCGTCAAGTACATGCTCATAGGGGGTCTCATACTGCTCGCCCTGGCGTCCTTGTTCGGCCTCATTCTGGTTCTGCTCAATTACCAGCTTCGCAAGCGGGCCATGGACTATGAATACAAAAGGGATGTGGCTGACCGCTTCGGACTCATCATCCTGGAAGACAACACGGTCTTGAACAGCGAGGGACAACTCCTCATCAACGGAAAGAAGTTCAAGGACAAGGAAAACGTGCCCCTGCTGCCCATGATCAAGCCCTCGGAAAAATCCTCCGAAGCCAAGTCCAGCACGCCGCTGGCGCGTCCCCTCGATTTGGGAACCTCCTGATAATGGAACGAGGATCATGAGGGTGTGATTGGAAGGCCTCACCCTTTTTCTGGTGATGTCATGATGGCAAAAACCACACCCCATGATCCCATGAATCCTTCTCATCCCTTTGTCCGGCTCGCCTCGCAATACATTGAGTTCGAAAAACTCCTTCAACCGGGAGATCACGTTCTGGTGGGCGTTTCGGGAGGGCCCGATTCCCTGGCTCTCCTGGAATGTCTTTTCAGCCTGCGCGCGTCTCTGTCCTTGAGAGACCTGACAGTTCTTCACTTCGACCACGGGCTCAGGGGGGAAGAGTCAGCGAAGGAAAAAGAGTTTGTGCGCCGTGTGGCTCAAAACAAATCCCTCCCTTTCGTGAGCGCAGAAGATGACGTGCGCTCCTTTGCCGCCCGCGAAGGTCTTTCTCTGGAAATGGCAGCCCGGACGTGCCGCCATCGGTTTTTTTTTCAGAGCATGGAGTTGCTGAAAGGAGACAGGCTTGCACTGGGGCACAATGCCAACGACCAGGCGGAGGAGGTGCTGTTGCGTCTCTGTCGCGGCACCGGCCCTTCCGGTATGGCGGGCATGCTTCCCCGAAGCAGGCGGGGAATCATTCGCCCTCTCCTGTTTGCACAACGTCGGGACATCTTGAAGTTTTTGAGGGAGTTGGGCATTCCTCACGCCCAGGACTCCTCCAACGAACAAATCATTTGCCAGAGAAATGCCCTGCGGCAACGAGTCCTTCCTCTTCTTGAGGCTCACCTTCACCCCCAGATCGTCCGGACCCTGGAGCGGCACACGACTCTGGTCCGAGAAGAGGAAAGCTTCTGGGAGCAAATGCTTTGCAGCTGGTTTTCCTGCTTTGCAGGAAGGCATGGGGAATCTCGCATTTCTGTTCCTGTCAAGGACCTTCAGTCCCAGCACGTCGCTTTCAGAAAAAGATTTTATCGCCATGTGGTCAGGGAGATGACCGGTTCCTGTTCGGGAATCTTCAGGGTGCATGTGGAGGCTTTGGACCGGTGGGCCATGAGATCGCATTCAGGGCGGCATATGGTTTTGCCCAACGGCGTGGTGGCGCAAAAAGAAGGGGAGACCCTCCAGTTCACCTTGGAGGAGGGATTTTCCGGGGCCACCTTTGAGGCGGGGCCGGAGCCGGACGTCCTCATGCATGGTCCCGGTGATTACGAGGCGCCTGCGTTGGGGGTGAAAGTGCAGCTGCGCTGGTATAGGAAGGGGGATGCTGGCCCCGCATGGGACACTCGGGAGGGCTTTCATGTTCACATGGATGCGCAGAAGGTGGTGTGGCCTCTTTTGATTCGCAGGTGGCAGAGAGGCGATCGCTTCAAACCCTTGGGATTGAAAGGCATGAAAAAGCTTCAGGATTTTTTTGTGGATGCCAAAATCCCCCGGCGGGAGCGGCCTCAAGTTCCCCTTGTGTGTGATGGGGGGAAGATCTGCTGGGTTGTGGGCCACCGGCTGGATGACCGCGTGAAAGTGGATCCGTGCACCAACGAAGTCCTGTCGGTGCGTGTGAGGCAGGCATTCATTGAAGGGGACCTTTCATGACAGAAGGTGGAAAAAAGTCTTCCAACGGAGACGGCCAAAAGGTGCAATGAAACTTTATTCAGCGAAAACTAAATGGCTGATGTTTTCGTACTTTTTCGGCCCGACGCCTTTGACATGCATGAGCTCATCAATCTGGCTGAATGGACCGTTTACCTGACGGTAGCTGACGATCTCCTCAGCGGTCTTTGGGCCGATGCCTTTCAGCTTTTGCAGGTCTTCAACAGTGGCCGTATTGATGTTTATTTTCACGGCCTCACTTCCCTGAATCATTGATTCAGTTCCCGCTTGTGACTGAGAAACCTTTGCTTTTCCCTCCTCCGAAGCAGCAGTGGCAGAAAGAGTCAACGTACAGCTGATCAACAGGGCAAGAGCGAAGAAGAAGGGCACCATTTTTCGATTTTTCATTTTTGTTCTCCTCATTGACGCCGTCTCCATGGAAGTCATGAAAGAGAAAAACCAAACACTGGGGATTTAATCGGTTCCCCGGATCAAAAAGTTGAGAAAAAAATCATGGGTTCAATGGACTTTGATGAAAAGCTTTGGCGGCTCTTGTGCCGGTGAAGGAGACCGAATGGGGGCGTGCGGGTCTTGCTTGTGGGGTTGCCGGGGCGCAGACTCTGGAATTGCCTGCGGCCCCAGGGGTTGAGGCGGGAGTCATGGGGAAAGGTAGGGCAGTCCTTCCAGGCGCGGCTGAAGGTCTTCATATATTTTTTCAAGGAGGGGTTCCAGGTCCTGGGTAAGACAGAAAAACACCTCTCCTGTCTGCCTCACTTTGACTTCCAGCTCGTTTTTTTTGAGGAGTTTTTCACTCACCACGATTCTCACGGGAATGCCGATGAGGTCGGCGTCCTTTAATTTCACTCCCGGTGAATCCTGGCGGTCGTCCAAAAGAACTTCATATTTTTCACCAAGTGTGTGGTAGAGCTCTTCAGCCTTTTCAAAGGCTTCCCGTTTTTTGCCGATGGGGGAGAGGATGAGGTCAAAGGGCGCCATGGCCACGGGGAAGATGATGCCATTGTCATCGTGCCACTGTTCCACTGCAGAGGCCATGAGTCTTTCCACTCCAATTCCATAGCAGCCCATGACCACTCTCTTTTGACCGCCTTGCGCATCCAGGATGTTCACATCCATGCTGTCCGGGGCCGTGTATTTGGTTCCCAGCTTGAAAGTGTGGCCCAGTTCGATGCCTCTGCGGATTTTCAGCCTTCCCGAACTGCACTGGCTGCAGCCGTCGCCCTCTCTCACTTCTGCAATGTCGGCTGTTTCCGTGCCGAAAAAGTCCCGTCCCGAAAGGACGTTCCTGAAATGAGTGTCCGCTTCGTTGCCTCCCGAAATGAAAAGCACCCTTTCCGTGACCGAGTCATCCATCACGATTCGCACATTTCCGAGGCCGACGGGTGAGAGGAAACCTGGAACCAGCCCTTTTTCTGTGAGTTTTTCCTCGGGTGCAACCTGAAGATTGATGACTTTGAGGTGGTTGGTCAGCTTGGTTTCGGAAATGGTGAAATCCCCGCGGATGACCGCAAGAACCAATTGCCCGTCGGCTTCGTAGGCGACCGTTTTGAGGAAGTGTTCCTCTCCTGCGCCGAAAAACTGTACCAGTTCGGCAATGGTTTTCACCCGCGGTGTGGAAACCTTTTCCATGGGAGGCGGGAGGGGTTCTTTTTCCTCCGAGCAAGGTTTTTTTCCCGTGGCTTTTTCCGTGTTGGCTCTGTAGTCGCAATGGGTGCAGACCACAAAGCGGTCTTCTCCATGGGGGGAATCGAGCATGAATTCATGGGAGCCGCTTCCTCCCATGATGCCCGAGTCCGCTTCGATGGGAACGGCGAACAGACCGCACCGCGCAAAAATCCTCAGATACGCATTATAGATTTTGGGGTAATAGGCATCCAGGTCGTCGAAGCCGGGGTGAAAACTGTAGCCATCTTTCATGAAAAATTCCCGGACCCTCAGAAGCCCTGCGCGAGGACGGGCCTCGTCTCTGATTTTTGTCTGAATCTGGTACAGCATGACGGGGAGATCCCGGTATGACTTCAGGAACTGCCTGGCCATGTCCGTCACCACCTCTTCGTGGGTCATGGCCAGAACAAACTCCCGGTCCTTGCGGTCTTTCAAGCGGAAGAGTTCGTGGCCGATGTCATAGTACCTTCTCGTTTTTTTCCAGAGTTCCGATGGGTTGAGGACCGGCATGGTGATTTCCAGGCCCCCGATGGCATTGAGCTCTTCCCTGAGAACGGTCTTGATTCTCTCCGCCACACGGTGTCCCAGGGGAAGCAGAGAGTAGATGCCAGCTGCCACGGGATGTATGTAGGATCCTCGAAGCAGAAGAACGTGGGAAGGGGTTTCCGCCTCTTTGGGAACCTCGAAAAGGGTGTGGATGAAAAACCTGGTGTATCGCATGCCTCTCCTCCCGGCCGTGTTCTGTCAAAAAGTTGGCGAATGGAAGTGCCGCAAAGGGAGCCCGGCAAGACTCCGCAAGGTGTTTGCCTAATATGCTGTAAACATTAAATAAGCCAAATACAATACCATGCTTTCCTTTGAGGGCTCAACCATTATTATGGCTTCCTGCGCACTTCCATGGGACGAGGCGGTGCAAGAAAAAACACCTTTGGGGCAGAGAATGAATGAATTGTTCCCGGCTTGTTTTTCGGTACTTTGTCTTTGACACAGCTTCTTTTTTTAATTAGAGGTAACAATGTGCTGTTTTTCACAGTGAAGGGGCGCATGCCGCCGGAAAGAACCGCCCTTTTGAGGAGCATAATCAGGAGAACAGGGAAACCATGGCCAACGTTGTTGTTATAGGAACCCAGTGGGGAGATGAAGGAAAAGGAAAAGTCGTTGATTTGCTGACGGAAAAAGCCGACTATGTGGTGCGGTTTCAGGGGGGCAACAACGCGGGGCACACTCTTGTGGTCAATGGAAGGCAGTTTATCTTTCACCTCATTCCTTCAGGAATACTTCATCCGGAAAAAAAATGCGTCATTGGAAATGGCGTCGTCCTCGACCCCGGGGTTCTGCTTCATGAGATGCAAAAGCTGAAAGAAAATGAGCTGGAGTTTTCACCTGAAAATCTCATCATCAGCTCTTACGCTCAGTTGATCATGCCTTACCACAAAGCTCTGGATCATGCGCGGGAGCACAAAAAGGGAGCCTCCAGAATCGGCACCACGGGGAGAGGGATTGGTCCGTGCTACGAAGACAAGGCCGCTCGAACGGGAATTCGGCTCCACGATTTGTTCGACAGGAAGACCCTGAGAGAAAAAATAGAGGTCAGCCTGCAAGAAAAGAATTTTCTTCTCCAGAAGCTCTACGGAAAGGAGCCCCACGATCCCCGGACCATAGAAGAGGAATACCTGTCATATGGTGAGAGGCTGAAACCTTACAGCTGCAACGTGTCCGAAGTGCTTCAGGATGCAGTGGTCCAGGGAAGGCGCATCCTGTTTGAAGGAGCGCAGGGGACTCAACTGGATGTGGATCATGGAACATATCCTTTCGTGACCTCTTCCAACACCATTGCGGGGAGCGCCTGCTGTGGAGGGGGAATCGGTCCCACCAGAATTGACCGGGTGATCGGCATCGTCAAGGCCTACACCACCCGGGTGGGAAGCGGCCCTTTTCCATCAGAGCTTGAAGATGAAACGGGTGAAAGAATAAGAAAAACGGGGGGGGAGTTCGGAGCGACCACGGGCAGGTCCCGAAGGTGCGGATGGCTTGACATGATCGTGGTGAAGAGTTCCATTCGTCTCAACGGGCTTGCGGGACTCGCGGTCACCAAGCTGGACGTGTTGTCGGGAATACCCAAATTGCGGATTGCCGTGGGATACCGTTGCGGGGGAGAGCGACTGAGTTCCATGCCCGCAGAGGTGCAAGCCCTTGAAGCCTGCGAGCCCATTTACGAGGAGTTCGAGGGCTGGGAGGAGGACATTCGCCACATACGGAGTTTCAATGGCCTGCCCGAAAACACCCGCAAATATTTGCGGGCCATCGAAGAGTTGGCGGAAGTGCCCCTTTTTCTCATTTCCGTGGGACCTGGAAGGGAAGAGTCCATTATTCTGAAGCATCCCTATGAAGCGTGATTTCGGCCCGCATGGCCGCTGTGGAAGGATGTTTTCATGTGATCGCTGAGAAGGGGGACAGGGTCAGCGCGTTTCACCAAAGCGCAGCATTGGTTTGCCTGTGCCCTTCACTTCATCAATGAAACCATTTCAGGGCGATTCGACGGAGTTTTTGGGGAGAGAATGGAGCGTTTTCTCCCTTTTGCTTTTTGGTGCATTGGCCATTACACTCAGGGATGAATTCCCTTGCTCCTGGGTTCCGTTCATCGTAGTCTTTGGACCATGCTTGGTTTTCAACGGCAGGTTTCAACTGAGCCCATGAAGTTGTGTGGTGCTCAAAACTTTGGTCTCTTGTGAAGGCACGGGGTGAAGCGCGCGAACGATCGGGAGATTTGGGAACAGGGTTTTTTGTAAAGTGATCCTCGTTTTGATTCTTCATTTGAGGCTTTTGGCGGCCTTGAGGTTTTGGTCATTTCCCGCCTTGGGTCAGCGCCCGTTCCTTCCACGAGTTTCTTGAGGACTTCGAAGTGATATGAATTACTTCGCCCATTGGAAACAGTATTATAAAAGCCGCAACCTAGATGCCGGCGAAGTTTTCCAGGCCCAAATAAAGGACGGACAACGCATCTTTGTGGGTGGGGGATGCGGAGAGCCCCAGCACCTCCTGAACTCTCTGCTCGAGGTTCTTCCCCGGTACAAGGATCTGGAAATCGTGCAAAGCCTGTCCTTTGGGGCCTTGCCGGAAGACTGGCAAGCCCTGGAAAAGTACTGCAGGCTGAAGACTTTTTTCGTTGGGCCTCGAATGCGCAGGGCTGTCAATCTTGGTTACGCAGACTACATTCCCATTTATTTTTCCTCCATACCATCGCTCTTTCGCTATGAGGGAAGCTGGGGGCTTGACGTGGCCCTCATTCAGGTCTCTCCTCCCGATAAACATGGGTACTGTTCTCTGGGAATCGGCGTCGATGCCTGCAAGGCCGCCCTGGAAGTGGCTCGGATCACCATTGCGCAAGTCAACCCGCACATGCCCAGGACTTTCGGGGACTCCTTCGTCCACGTGCAGGAGATCGATCATTTTGTGGAGTACCCCGAACCCCTTTTGGAGCGCACCTTCAGAGAACGAAGCGCGGTGGCTGAAAGAATAGCCCGGTATGTGTCTCACCTGGTGGAGGATGGTTCCACCATTCAGGTGGGAATCGGGCGGATCACCAATTCCGTGCTTCGTTACCTGGATGACAAGAAAGACCTGGGCATTCACTCGGAAATCATCACCGACGCACACCTCTTCCTCGTGAAAAAGGGAGTGATCACGGGCAAACGAAAAACTGTTCACACGGGAAAGATCGTCGCCAGTTCCTGCGTGGGCTCCGATGAGCTCTACAGATTTGTGCACAACAATCCCGAGGTGGAAATCTATCCCATCGATTACGTCAACTCTCGCCGGCTGATCAGTCAGCACGAGCAAATGGTCGCCATAAATTCTGCCCTGGAAATCGACCTGACGGGCCAGGTCTGTGCGGATTCCATGGGGCATCAGGTGTACAGCGGCATTGGGGGCTATGTGGACTTCATGCATGGAGCGGCGCGGGCTCCCAGGGGCAAAACCATCATTGTCATGCCATCCGCCAGCTCCGACGGACGGCGCTCACGCATCGTTTCCCACCTCACCCATGGTGCGGGTGTGGTGAGTTCCCGAAGTACGGTCCGTTATGTGGTGACCGAATTCGGCATCGCGTACCTGCATGGAAAGACCATCCGCGAAAGAGCTTTGGCTCTCATCAACATCGCGCATCCAAAATTTCGGGAGCGTCTTCTTCAGGAAGCCAAGGATCTGCGCTATGTCTACCAGGATCAGATTCTGCCCCCCATTTATGAGCCCCTTTACCCGGGCCAGTGGGAAACGCACCAGATTTTTCCCGGAAATGTGCAGGTTTTCTTCAGGCCCATCAAGCCCACTGACGAGAGAGCGCTTCAGGAGTTTTTTTACTCGCTTCCGGACCAGGACATCTATTACCGGTTTTTGTCCGCCATGAAGGTTTTTCCCCACAGGAACACACAGGCCATGTGCAATGTGGACTATGAGCATGAAATGGCCATCGTGGGGGTCACCGGTGAGATTGGCAACGAGAGGATCATCGCTCTGGGGCGATACATACTCGATCAGAAAACAAATATTGCGGAAGTGGACTTTGCGGTGCGCACCCAATGGCAGCGCATGGGCATCGGCAGTTTCATGCTGCACTACCTCTGTGAAATTGCCAAAAGCAAGCAGATATCCGGTTTCACCGCTTATGTGCTCGCATCCAATCGAAAGATGCTTGCCGTTTTTCACAAGGTGGGTTACGTGGTGCACAGTCGCCTCGAAGAAGGCATCTATGAAATATCTTTCCGCTTTGACGAGCCGGCACAGGTGTGTATCACCGAATGAGTTGAAATCCATTCTTTTGCCAGCCATGGGTTTAGGATCATGGAACCTTTCATTCATCCACAGGAACTGGCTTTCGATATTGATGGTGTGGTCGCCGACACCATGGCCACATTCCTTCGCCTTGCGCGGGAACGCTATGGTTTGAGTCACCTGAGCAAAGAAGACCTTGTTTCATTTGACCTTCAAAGCTGCCTCAAGCTCGACCCTGAGATCATCAATGACCTCATCTGCACCACTCTTGACGACGCCAACACTTTGGAGCTCAAGCCCCTGGACGGAGCGGCCCATGTGCTTTCCCATCTGGCCCGCCGCGGGCCTCTGCGATTCGTGACCGCAAGAATATGGCCTGAATCCATTGTTCAGTGGCTTCAAAACCTCCTGCCCCGGGTGCCGCAGGGTTTCATCGAGGTCTCGGCCACGGGCAGTCCTGACGCCAAGCTGGCCATACTGAGACAATTCGGGGTGCGTTATTTTGTGGAAGATCGCCTGGAAACCTGCGAGCTTCTTGCGAATGAAGGCCTCCACCCCATAGTTTTTGACCAGCCGTGGAATCGAAAGGGAAATGGTTGTCCTTTTCCGCGGGTGAAGAGTTGGCATGAAATTCAGCGGTGGGTCTTGCCCTTGGAGGATGACATGAGGTAAATGAAGGTGCCGGGGAGAATCGCCTTTTGGAGAGTCGGCTCAGGAAGTCTCGAAAACGCCCGAAAGTTTTGCATGGCCTGGAGTGATGAGTTGGGGGGGTCCCTTGATGCTGAGAGGCGGGGGCGGAGGAAAAAAGCGAAATTTCATCCGTTGAGCATCAGCAGGAACCAGAGTGTCAAAAGGGGAGATGATCCGGGCAAAACGCGGGACAAACTCAAAAATCCGAACACATAAACCCATGGAAAATCAAGAATTCATTCCCATCCAGATAAAAGCGAACCGTGAAGGGTTTGTGCTCCTGCCCGAAGAGTCGGCCTCCTTTGGAGAAGTTTTTGCCTATCTGAAGAACCGCCTTGAAAACTCCCGAGACTTTTTTCGTTTCACCAGGATGGTGCTGGACCTGCGATTCACCCTGCTTTCCATCGACGAAATTCAATCCATCGACCATCTTCTGAAAGAAAGCTGCGGGGCAGGGCTTGTGGAAATCAAGCTCAAAGAGGGGTTTTCACTGTTCACGGAGCGTCGTGAGAAAGCTGCTGCGCCTCCAGCCCCATCCCGGGAAGTGGAGGCGGTGCCTCTCATCGTTCGGCACACTTGCAGATCGGGGGCCAGGATTGTTTCTCAGTCCGATTGCCTTGTTCTCGGGGATGTGAATCCCGGTGCGGAAGTGATCGCTTATGGGGATGTGGTCGTGTTCGGGAGCCTCAGGGGGCTGGCCCACGCGGGTGCCGCCGGCAATCGGCAGGCGAGGATCTGGGCTCTCAGCATGGAACCCAATCAACTGCGCATAGCGGATATGGTGGCTGTGCCCCCCCGGGGAAGAAAGCCCGTTCCAAAGCGCTACGAGGTGGCCGAAGTGAGAGGTGAATCCATCGAAGTTCTGACAGTGTGAGCCACTCCTTCAGGAGATTCCGTTTTTTGTTTTGAGAAGAACCTGCTTTCAGTTGACCTTCTTCTCCTGCAGCGCACCGGATTCAATGTAAAATCCAAATTTCAACAATTCCACTCTATGGATGGGAAACATCATGGCTGGCAGAACAATTGTGGTCACTTCCGGCAAAGGTGGTGTCGGCAAAACAACGACCGTCGCCAACATTGGTACCGCCCTCGCAAAGAAAAAACACAGTGTTGTGCTCATTGACGGAGACATCGGCCTCAGAAACCTGGATGTGGTCATGGGGCTCGAGAACCGCATCGTTTATAATCTCGTGGACATCATCGAGGGGCGGTGCCGCAAAGAACAGGCAATGATAAGGGATCGAAAGCTGGGGAATCTGTGCGTCATTCCTTCGGCCCAGACGCGCGACAAGGACTCGGTTCAGCCTGAGCAGATGAAGGGGTTGTGCGAGGAACTGGCAAAGGAATTCGATTACGTCTTCATTGACTGCCCCGCGGGGATCGAGCATGGCTTCAAGAACGCCATCGCAGGGGCCCAGCTTGCCATCGTCGTCACCACACCCGAGGTTTCAGCCATTCGCGATGCGGACAGGGTAATCGGTCTTCTGGAGGCGAGCATGCTTCGTGATGTTCATCTCATCGTGAATCGCCTCAATGACAGAATGGTGAAGAAGGGGGACATGATGTCCACCGAAGACATCGTTTCCCTTCTGGCCATCCCTCTGCTGGGAATCGTGCCTGAAAGTGAGGATGTGGTGGTTTCCACAAACCGGGGTGTTCCTCTCGTGCACGACAGAAACAGCAGGGCTGGAACAGCTTTTCAGGGAATTGCAGCTCGATTGAACGGGGAGGACGTTCCCCACAGCGATGGCAAGGAAGTGGGTTTTCGCGACTTTTTCAGAAAGCTTTTCTCGGGCCAATGAGGAGGACCGTATCATGTTGAAAGCGATCAAGCGCTTCTTTGGAGACAGGCCGAGCGGTCAGGAGGCCAAAAAACGCATGCAGTTTGTCTTGATGCATGACCGCCTGGATTTGACACCTGACATGATGGAGGCCCTCAAAAACGACATTCTCACGGTGCTCAGCCGCTACATGGAGATCGACACGGACACCATCAAGGTGGATTTCGAGCAGGGGAAAGAATACACGGCCCTCGTGTCCAACGTGCAGGTGAAACGCGTGCATCGCCGTACCGAATGCACCCGGTGAGCAAGGAGGCCTCAACATGTCCGTTCGGGTGATGCTGGCCGTCAACCTGAGGAAGCATGTGCCCGGGTATGATGGAGCAGCCGGGCATTCTGTGGGCATGGAGCCCGGACAGGCCGTGCTGGGTGTTGCCCGCAAACTGGAAATGCCGACCGAAGTGAAGCTCATCGTGGTGGATGGGGTCGGTTCCAGGTGGGACGAGGTGTTGAAGGGCGATGAGCGTTGCCTTTTACCCTCCGGCAGGCGGGGATGAAGCATCCCGTGTGTTCAGGGTTCCCACAGGATCCTGAATTGTATGACCGTGTGACCAACCGTTGAAGATGGCGTGCACGTTTGTGCCTGAGCCGGCTCTTCAGTGCCTTGTCTTTCTTTTTTTCAGGATGCCCTTTTTGGGCATGAAAGTTCTCCGGTTCCTTGCCCCCCAGCTTTCCCCCTAAGATGAAGCCTTTTCCATTTACACCGCCGTGAGCAGGTTGCCTCAAAAGCCCGGCTTTCTGCCAATCTTCTCTTTGATGTTTTACGCACATGGCTTTCCCATTTGCTGGGACACCCCAAAAGATGCCCGGTGAAGGGCTGTGAAACCTCGGAGTGGCTGTCAAAATGGGAAAAACAGGGCCGCGGACTTTTCATGGCAATGGCCATGGGAGTAAAATTTGCCATGGGACATGAAATGCGCGCTTCATTTCTCGTCAAAGGGACTGGACCCTTGCTCCATTCATGGTCCGAGGCATGATGAAAATCCACTGAATGGTCTTCACTGTCCTTTGTTGTGGCACTGTGTATTTTTCCGTTGCTTTCAACACATTTTCACGGGGGCTGGTGTTGGGCCCTTTTTGGCTTCAAACTCTTGAAAAGGTGAACCTTGCTCTATGGAAGAAAAAATTCGAACCCTCAGCATGATCTTCGCCAAGCACTTCACGGCACAACTCGACACGGTCAAACTTCGAACGGGGAGGGTCACTGAAAGGATGAAAATAGATCATCCCGAGGCGGCCGCCGTGATTCCTTTCTTGGACGAGGAGAGAATCCTCATGGTTCGTCAATGGCGTTACGCCATTGGTGAGGAGACGCTCGAAATTCCCGCGGGCAAGGCAGATCCGGGGGAAGATCCGGAGCGTTGCGCCCTAAGAGAGCTCCTGGAGGAAACGGGATATGAACCGGACAGAATCATTCACATTTTCACCTATTTCCCCGCCATCGGCTACTCCAATGAAGTGATTCGAATTTATGCTGCCTCAGGTTTGAGGCGATTGTCTCAAGCCCAGGACATTGATGAGATCGCTTCGGTGGAGACGCTCCTCCTCGGCGAAGTTCACGATCTCATGCTGGAGGGCCGCATCCGCGATGGAAAGACCGTGATCGGCCTCTCCCGTTTTCAGCTCATGCAGGACAGGGGAAGGATTCCCAAGGATTTTTTCAGCTGATTGTTTTGCATATGGAAAAAGTACCCATCACCCGCACCGGTTATCGAAGGCTTTTGAGAGAACTGGCACATCTGAGGGGCGTGGTCCGTCCACAGGTCATGGAGGATCTTCAGGAGGCACGCAGCTATGGCGTGAAGGTGGACAACCAGTCTTACCTGGTGGCCAGAGAGCGGCACGTGGTGCTCATGCGCCGCATTCAGGAGCTGGAACACAAGCTTCACCAGTGTGAGGTGTTTGTGGGGAGAAAGTTTGCGTTGCGGCAGGTGGGCTTTGGAACCATTGCGGAAATCAGGAATGTGGAAACGGGCGAAACCTTCCGTTACGAACTGGTGGGACCTTTTGAATCCAATGTTTCCGTGGGAAAGCTTTCCGTGCAGTCCCCTGTTGGGCAGTCGCTCATGGGACGATTTGAAGGGGATGAAGTCACCGTATACACCCCGGCAGGAATCCGAATTTACCGCGTCATCTCCATTTCGTTCTAGGGGAAATGGTCAAAAGACTCCTAAAAGAAAAAGGGATTGAGCCTTGTGGGCCGCAATCCCTTGATCTTCTGGTGGCGAGGCTCAGAATCGAACTGAGGACACGAGGATTTTCAGTCCACTGCTCTACCGACTGAGCTACCTCGCCGTTTCGGTGCTGTCTTTACTACCCAAATAATCCCATGCTGTCAACAAATTTTTTTGAAGTGTAGTGAGCAAATGAAATGTCCCCCTTGAAGTTTTTTTTTGAAGTCAGAAAAAAGAGGTCCAGCGTCATCCCGGAAAATTACAGCCCGGAAAAGTTCCTTCCGGTTCCAATTTTTTCCCCGGGCCAAATGCGGCTGGAAAACCCTGGTCAATTGGGTTATGTGATGGAGTCATCGCCGTTGTTTTCAAGATGATGAATCCTTTCCAGAAAATCCCATGAGTAGATCCTGGTGCAGGATCTGGAAATCAATGAAAGGGTGGTGAGCATGAAGAGAGAATCCTTCTATGCTGGAACTGTCCATGGTGTTTTCCTGCTGCTTTTCCTGCTTTTTCTGGTTGGGTGTGCTGGTTCTCCCCCACCCAGAGTCCCCGGGACGCCTGATCCCGGAGTGCTCCACCGGGATTCGAGGCAGGACATGAAGCTTCGTGTGGGCAAGCCTGAGTACCTGGAAGAGGATACTCTGGAAAAATATGAAAAACGGGGAGCGGGACCCCTGGACAACCAGTCTCTTGGAATCAAAGGCATTTGGAAATTTTAAGAAATTTTGACAGGAAGCAGCAAGCGGTTTCACACATCACCCCATCCCGCGGCATGAGTGGATGTTGTGGCGTTTCAAGCTGCCAAGGATGATTCATGACCTCTCTCAGCAGTTTTCAAAGACAGTACCTCAAGGGCCTGGCCCACCATCTCAAGCCCGTTGTCCAAATAGGAAAGAACGGCCTCACAGACCGTGTGTTTGCTGACATCGACAGAGCTTTGTTCTCCCATGAATTGATCAAGGTGAAATTTCAGGATCACCAGGAAAAAAAAGAGGTTTTTTCTCAGGCCATTTCCCATGAACTGGAAGGGGAGGAAGTGGGGAAGGTCGGAAACATGGTGATTTTCTATCGGGAGCATCCCCAACAGGAAAGGAGGAAAATTCACCTCCCTGTGAAAAGAAGTGACTGAGACGGCCCGCAGGACTTGATGCAGTGAAGTCATCAAACCATTTCCATTCCACTTTGCAAACGTTCACGCGGAAAACCCATGAGGATACAGCAGGAATTGAATGCGCTTCCGTTCCTGGAAAGGGAGTCCATCCGGCGCGTGGTGGAGGAATTTCCCTTTCGCACCACCAGACATTACAGCCAGTTGATGGAGCACAGCGGGGATGCCATCGGCAAGCAGATGGTCCCCCTTGTGGCGGAACTGCAGGATGGGGATGGTTACGAGGATCCCCTTGCAGAGGAGGCTTTGTCGCCTGTTCCCAATCTGGTGCACAGGTACGCCAATCGTGTCCTTTGGCTCGTCTCTCATGAATGCGCCATGCATTGCCGCTTTTGCACGCGCAAGAGAAGGTGGAAAAATCCTGTTCCCCTCACGGAGGAGGATTTGGAGAAAGGGCTTCAGTACATCTCCCGTCACGAAGAAATCCGGGACGTTCTCCTTTCGGGTGGAGATCCCCTGTTGCTTCCCCTGGAACGTCTGGAAAGAATTCTTTTCTCCTTGCGCTCCATTCGCCACATACAGATCATTCGCATCGGCAGTCGCCTTCCCTGCGTGCTGCCTCAAGGAATTCAGGGGGATCTTGCAGATCTCCTTGCCAGGCACCATCCTGTTTTTTTGAACCTTCATTTCAATCATCCCCGGGAAATCAACGGGGAGTCCAGACGCGCCTGTGAGTGCCTTGCGGACGCGGGAATTCCCCTTGGAAGCCAGACCGTTCTCTTGAAAGGTGTCAACGACGATGGGGACACTCTGGGGGAACTCTTTCAGAACCTTCTCACCATGCGTGTGCGGCCCTATTACCTCCTTCAGATGGACCTCACCCGTTCCACCTCCCATTTCAGGACTCCCGTCAGCAGGGGACTGGAAATTTTGAAGGGTCTGAGGAATCGCGTGTCGGGCCTCGCCATGCCCCAGTTTGTCATCGACCTGCCCGGGGGACATGGAAAAATTCCCCTGCTGCCTCAGTGTGTGGAGGAATTGAGGGAGGATGCCATGGTTTTGAGAGGTTTCAAAGGAGAGAACTGCAGCTATCCTCTTTTGCCGGGGGAATCTTTTTCTCTGAGGAATTTGATGCGAAGTTAATGTTCGTTTTTTGGAATGTGTTTCCGGGACTTTTTGAGATTGGCTCTTTTCTGTTTGTCCTCGAGCCTTCTTTCCTTTGCCGCCCGGCCTGGCCTCGTTCTGATCCGCGGCTTCCCGACCACCGTTGCTTTCGCGATCAGGGCAGCGAGGCGTTCCCTGGCCTCTCTGCGATTCTGCTCCTGAGTGCGGTGGGATCGGGCGTTGATGATGAGGACGCCATCTTTGGTGATTCGGTTGTGTGCCAGTTTCAGAAGGCGGTTTTTAACGGCTTCAGGGAGTGAGGGGGACTTCACCACGTGAAAGCGCAGTTGAACGGCTGTGGCCACCTTATTGACCTTTTGCCCTCCGGGGCCCGATGCCAGTACAAAATCTTCCTCGATTTCCTGCTCGTCTATGGAGATGTTTTCGTTCACTGAAATCATGCTGATCAATCGGTCCGCTAATGTTGGGTGTCACCCGGAAAAACGCTTGCGAAAGAGATCCTGTGACCGGCTGTTGTAAATGATGCCTCCTGTTTCCATGTAATGGCGTAAAACTGCTCTGGCCTCCTGCCGCTGAATGTCTCTGACGACAGTGATGTTGCGTTCTTCCAGAGATTCAACCCAGTTTTTTGTTTTGGAACCTTCTTCAAAACCGATGCTTCGGGCGTCTTCATCCCTCGCTCCGCACACCAGTCTGGTCACTCCGGACCATGGAACGGCCCCCAGGCACATGGCACAGGGTTCTGTGGTGGCGACCAATTCAAAGGACCGGCTCTCGTCAGCCCCCAGATCATGACGGCCCAAGACCTTTTGAGCCAGCATGATGGCCACTATTTCCGCGTGCAGGATGGAACAGTTGTGGTGGAGCACCAGGTTGACACCGGGGGCCACGAGTTTTTTCGCAGAAAGGTCGAACACCGCTGCGGCAAAGGGCCCCCCCGTGCCCTCATCCACATTGAGCCGGGACAGGCGGATGGCCAGGGCCATTCTCGCTTCAGTGGTTTCATAGGTTCTGTGGGGATCTTCCATGTATTGTTCGATCCATGGGGGAAGCTGAAGAACAAACCGGGGAAACAAGTTGGAATCCTCCATTTCCGATGTTTTTGAAAACCTCTTAGAAGTAACCTTTGAGGGCTGGATTCCTGGGACTGTAATGTCTTTTGAGCCACCGGGTGAGGCCGTCCAGTCCCGGGAACAGCACCCGTTCTGTGATGTTGCCCTGGTCCAGCTTGTCGCGAATTTCCCACTTGAGCTCGGCGGGCACGATGATCTTGCGCCACAAATGAGGGTGCCTTTCCAGCCAGTCGTCAAAAACCGCTCTGGGTTCCGACATGATGGAGCACAGGGCAAACTGGTTCACGATGCGGTCATCAATGGAAGGAGGTTCCAGGAAAACAACGAAAGGGTCCCGGCAGAGTCCTGCCAGTTCCTCCAGGGATCGAACGGACTCCGAAAGCATCTCCACGGTGAGGACATTGGCCCCTTCCTCATTCAGTTTGGATCGAAGCACTTCCGGGAGAAGGTTGTGGGCTTTGAGATAATTGACGGCCCATATGGTGCCGTCCATGTGGAACTTGTCGATGTTTGCAGTGGCGAAGTGCATGGCCACAAAGGGTGAATAAGTCCAGTCGAGCAGTCGGGTGGGAAGTCCGTAGTGTTGGGCCACAGAAAGCCAGTGCCAGACAGAATCTCCCTGCACCACGTCCCGGTGTGCGTATTTTTTAAAGTTTCTGAGCAGGTGTTTTTCCAGTTGAGCGTAAATGCCCCCCAATCGAATCAGGGTGGTCTCCAGGCGATAGTTTGCGTCCGAAAGACCCCGAAATGCATAGCGGGAACGGAATCGCCCCAGATCCGCATTCCATGAATCCGTGAAAAGCTCGCTCTGCAGTTCGTTGTAACTGGTGACTCTGATCTCGTTCATGAATAAAAATGATTCTGGTGACCGGGAGGATCATGGCGCACGGAAATCACCTCTTGGGAAGTTCCTGGATTCTCTTGTCAATGAATTGGATGAGATGAAATCCAAGGTCTTTCACCTCCTCCTCCAGTTCCGCAAATTCACGGGCTTCTGCCATTGCCGCGGTGGATTGCAGTCGCACCTCTATGAGCTTTCCCACTGCCGTTCCCAGGCTTTCAGCGTATTTTTCCTTTTTGGTCTGATACGTTTTCTGGGTCATGAAATCCTTTTTGAGCGCCACCAGTTCCATGTATTCTTCTATGGTGACAGCGATACGTTCCACCAGCGTTTTCAGTTCGTTTTCATTCATGGGATGAAATCCTTTTGGTTTCATGGACCGCCAGAAACCTGAGAACATGACCGCAAAACTGGAAAAACACGACAATTCAGGGGTTTATGGAAAATGAGAGATCCTGAAAATATCATTCCTGCCCCTGAAAGGAAAATGTTATACAAAACAGTAACCTGGCAGGAGATGGCAAGCCAGAGGAAAAGCAGCTCCATGCGCCTTTTTGCGGCTTTGTCAGGCCATCAGGCTCAGTGTTTGGGGAAAAGGCATGGTTTTCCATTCCACACGCATGAAATATGGTCTTCATACCCACCCATTATGATTCAATTCCTTTGCGAGTGCAAAGGGAAATCATTGTGCGGGATTGACATCACAGGGCATATTCTCTATAAACCTGCGTTCCTGAAAAAAAGAAGAAATTCTGGGGCAAGGCATCGAACAGATGCACAATATTCTGCGAGCTTCAAAAAAACAACGGACACTTGAAATCGAGGAGCCCGTCATGAGTAAGGTGATGATCATAGGTGCCGGAGGTGTCGGAGGAGTGGTGACCCGCAAGTGTGCACAGGTTCCTGAAGTCTTCTCGGAGATTCTTCTGGCCAGCCGCACCGTTGAAAAATGTGAGCACATCAGGAGCCAGTTGAGCCGCCCCATAGAGACGGCACAAGTGGATGCGGACAACACTTCCGAGCTGGTGGCCCTCATGAAGTCCTTTTCCCCTGAGCTGGTCATCAATGTGGCGCTGCCCTATCAGGATCTGACCATCATGGAGGCATGCCTTGAGACGGGAGTGGACTATCTCGATACGGCCAACTATGAGCCGCCCGACGAGGCCAGGTTCTGCTACAAGTGGCAGTGGGACTATCACGACAGGTTCAGGGAGAAGAACCTCATGGCTCTGCTGGGATGTGGTTTCGACCCCGGTGTCACCAATATCTTCTGCGCCCACGCCCTCAAGCATCATTTCGACCAGATTCACACCATAGACATTGTGGATTGCAATGCAGGAGATCATGGCCATCCTTTCGCCACCAACTTCAATCCCGAAATCAACATTCGCGAAATCACCGCCCGGGGAAAGTATTATGAGAACGGCCGGTGGATTGAAACGGATCCCATGTCTGTTCACAAGACCTTTGACTTTCCGGAGATCGGACCGCGTGAAATGTACCTCATGTATCACGAAGAGCTGGAATCTCTGGCCAAGAATATTCCAGGGGTGAAACGCATCCGCTTTTGGATGACTTTTGCAGAGGAGTACCTCACCCACCTCAGGGTTTTGGAAAATGTGGGCATGACTCGAATCGATCCGGTGGATTATGAGGGAAAGCAGGTCGTTCCTCTCAAGTTTCTCAAGTCCCTTCTGCCCGACCCCTCTTCTCTGGCGGAAAACTACAAGGGCAAGACCTGCATCGGCTGCGTCATGGAAGGGGTCAAGGACGGGCAGGTCAAAAAATACTTCATTTACAACATTTCCGATCATGCCCAATGCTACCGGGAGGTCAAGGCTCAGGCGATTAGCTACACCACAGGCGTTCCGGCCATGATCGGTGCCATGCTCATGCTCCAGGGCAAATGGAGGGGGACCGGAGTTTTCAACGTGGAAGAGTTCGACCCCGATCCCTTCATGGAAGCTCTCAATGCCTATGGATTGCCCTGGAACGAGAAGTTTCCCGACTGAGTCCTTTTCCCCGACGCACACATGGGCCTTCGCACAGGAGCTGAGCGCACTTCCATGCGGACACTGAATTTGAAAGACATTCCAACCCCCTGTTACGTGATGGATGAGGCGGCCCTGGAGAAAAACCTTCAGGTGCTGGACCGGGTTCAGAGGGAGTCTGGCTGCAAAATCCTCATGGCCTTGAAAGGGTTTGCCATGTTCCGTCTCTTCCCCCTCATTGCTCAAACCCTCCAGGGGGTGGCGGCCAGTTCTTTGCACGAGGCACGTTTGGGATTGGAAGAGTTTGGCAAGCAGGTGCACCTTTTCGCTCCGGCCTACAAGGACTCGGAGTTCCCCGAACTGCTGACCTGCAGCGACCACATCATTTTCAATTCTTTCTCCCAGTGGAATCGTTTCAAAGGAACAGTTCAGAAAGCTTCCAAAAAAGTTGCCTGTGGCATAAGGGTCAATCCCGAGCATTCGGAAGTGGCGGTGCCCATCTACGATCCTTGCGGGCCCTTTTCCCGGTTGGGAGTGACCCGCCACAATTTTGCGGAAGAAAATCTTGAAGGGATCAGCGGGCTCCATTTTCATAACCTGTGTGAACTCAATGCCCATTCACTGGCGCGCACCCTGACTGCCTTCGAGAAGCGATTCGGAGAATTCATTCCCGGGATGAATTGGGTGAATTTTGGGGGAGGGCATCACATCACGCGCGAAGACTACGATGTGGATCTGCTCGTTGAACTCATCGTGCGCTTCAGGGATCGTTATCCTGGGAAGGAGGTGTTTCTGGAGCCAGGAGAGGCCATCGCACTCAACACGGGGGTCCTGGTCGCTTCCGTCCTGGATGTGGTGCGAAACCAGATGGACATCGCCATTCTGGACACCTCCGCCGCCGCACACATGCCCGATGTCCTCGAAATGCCCTACAGGCCCTCCGTCATTGGGGCCGGGAAGGCCGGTGAGCTGGAGCACACCTATCGTTTGGGGGGCATGACCTGCCTCGCGGGGGATGTGATCGGAGACTATTCTTTTTCCCAGCCCTTGAGTGTGGGCTCCAAAGTGGTTTTCCTCGACATGGCCCATTACACCATGGTCAAAAACAACACTTTCAACGGCGTCGGGCTTCCCTCCATCGCCATCCTTCGGCGAGGTGGCCACCTGGACATCATCAGGACTTTCGGCTATGAAGACTACCGAAACCGCCTGTCATGACCTTCCCTGTTCTCCTTGAATCACGGCGAGACGGGAGGCCATGTGGTGCAGGTCATCGAGATAATCCCGCCAGCGGGCCAGGTAGAAGGCCAGTGCTCGTGAGAAGTTTTTGCCCACCAGTCCGTCGATGAAGAGTTGCGAGATTTCACGTTCCCGCTGCAGCACGTGCTGGGAAAGGAGAAACACCTTGCGCTCTTCCGCGTTCATCTGTCGCATGATGCGCAGGAGAGTGTGCCGCGCCCTGGGCTGATACATCCAGAAATACATCAAATCCAGTGCGTTGACGATGACAGCCAGGTTCAGGCTTTCCTCTTTGCGGGATACAGCGCACACCAGCCGCTCTGAAGATTCCAGCACACTCAGAACCTCTTCCTGAGGATGCAGCAGTTCCAGATTGGAGTAGGTGTCGAAAACCTGCCTGATTTTAGACCCATAGTCCAGGTAGCGTTCCCGGAAGTTCACCCCCCGGTCCGCATAGCCCTCAATGAAAGCCGCAACGATGTCCGAGGCCAGCTTGGAGATGATGGCGGCCCACTTTTGCAGAGCAGCTGCAGCGGCTGGCACTCCAGCCGCAAACAAGACGGCTCCGATGGCGAAGTTCAGCAAGAGTGCCACGGGAATGGAAAGCACCGTTCGAAAAAGGTTTCCGAAGGCCGCCGTTTTGGGCAGGCCCCTGAAGAGGTTGTGGCTTGCCAGGGAGAAGCCGTTGACGAGGGCCCTGGTGGTGTAGAGGGCCAGAGGGTTCGTTTCCACTGTCACGTCCAGTTGCCGTTCCAGGACGAGGGATTTGACCAGATAATCCAGCAGCGGGACGGAAAATCCCGTGTACATCAAAGAGTCGGACAGTCTGTTCCAGCTGACGTATTCCGTCCAGCGCATGAGAGGGGAGCGGCGAAATCCTCCCGCTCCCAGCACCGACTGAATGATGTTGCGCAACCCCGTGATGCCGAACCAGATGAAGGCCCCCATGTAGGCCAGAACCCACCAGTCTTTGGTCAGGGCGAAAGTGGCGAAGGCGGGTCCAAAACCCAGGAGGATTTTCAGGCAATTCTTAATGTTGGTGTTCACATACCTCCAATGAGGCATTTTCTGCTCTTGGGATTCTTCGGGACACACCAGTTGCAGCTTGCCGCCATCCTGAGCGGACACTCCTCCCAGCGCGCGCAGGTTGCTGTGGTTTGGAGCGACGGTTTCATACTCCCCCACGAGCCAGTCTTGTTCGGACTTGGGGAAAAGGGGCTCATTCAGATCTGCATTGGCATCGCTCAGAAAGACCGATCGCAATGAATCCTCACCCCTTTTTTCCCGGCGATTTCTGTAAAAGGTTCGCCGGGGAAAAGCCTGAATTCGAATGGGTATTTTTGCAGGAAAATAGGCGACCCGGTTCATCTGCCTGCGGCACTTTGCGGGCAGAGTGTCCACCACCACCAGGCCCATGCCGGGCACTTTGGATGATCCTCCTGTGGAATCTGTCCCGATTCGAGACTTGATCTCCGTTTTGCGGTAGTGGTCACGCAGCACGTGGAGGTTGTCGAGGATGACGGAGAGTTTTTCCTTTTGCTCCTCATGGTGATCTTCCAGGGATTGTATGATGCTTCTGACCTGGCGTTTCAGCTGGACCGCGTTGCCCGAGTTGATGGCGGCCTGGAGTTCACGAATGCGGGGTGAGTCCGTGCAGTTGCCGAACAATTCATCTTTGAAGTTGAATGTCTCCAGCCGGGTGATGTCGCCTTCACAATCATAGAGCAATTCGAGCACATCCTGAGCTTTCAGGCCGCTCAGGTTCAGGGTGATGCGATATCCCACGTGAAGCTCTTCCAGGCGCTGCAGCAGAGCCGGAGGTGTGAGCTGAAGCAGGGGAGGTGCTCCATCGTCCTTCGCGGGGATGAAGGGGTTGTGTATGCCCGGGTTGTTCTCGGGTTGCAGGTACCGCTCGGAGATGGCCTCGATGTCCAGGGCATTCATGCGCTCCACGAGTTCCTGGGCTTCATGGTACTCATGTTCGCAGCCTTGGGTGCAGTATTCCCGCAGTTCGATCAGCTTTTGATGAAACAATCGCTGAAGGTGATCGTGAATGAGTTTGGCCAGGTGATGAAGGGAGGGCTGCCCGGTGCCCACCAGAGTCATGAGCTCGGAGGTGCTCAGAATGGGCAGGTTTATTTCAAACTCCCGGTTGATGGTTTTCCGATGGGTCTCATTGAAAGCTTCCAGCACGGAAAAGGTGTAACTCTGCTGATACCGGGAAACCTCGCGCCCTTCTTCCATGAACTCTTTGATTTTGGGTTCGTTGAGAAACTCCACAAAATCCCTGGCGTCATTGAATCCCCGTGGAGTCCAGATGAACCGGACGTAACGGCCTCTGAGGCGGGCACAATACTCGATGCCCACGCGCACATCCACGTCCATGATCTCCGCCGCTTCCGACAGTTCCTGAGCCACTTCGGGATGCACATAGTTGTAGTAGATCACCCTCAGGCGCCGGATTCCCTTGATCCAGGCATCCATGATCAGGTGGGTCGCTGATTTTCGGCCCTTGGTGTTGGCATCGTGGACGTGGTCGTCAAAGGCGATCTGGTTCCATTCTTCGGGCATCTCCACCAGGTGGTACTTCAAGAGCTGGCGTGCGATGGCCCTTGGCCTGCCTGTGGCGGCTTCCCTGAAATCCCGGGCCAGTTGCAGCTTGATTCCCTCGTCTTCCTCACGCACAAGCTCCTTCATGATCTGAATGAGCACCCTGGCCCTGTTCTTTCTCATTTCCGTGCCCGGGCTTGACAGCACTTCGTTTCGCAGGGCGCGCAGGGGGTGGATGCGGTCCTCGGCATTGTCTCGCTCCAGCGAGCGAAACAGCTTGACCACGGCGTAGGCGATGCGCAAGCCTGTGGAGGCGGCCATCTCCTTGATTCCGTGAGGGTGCAGGTAAGGAATGAGGAGCTTTTTGAGGCTGCGGGGATCCTCATGGCCCAGAACATCGTTGACAATATTCAACAGCTCGTGATCTTTGCGATCAAAAAAAATTCTTTTTTTCACTTGTTGGCGGTCCATGCGCCCCATCTTCTCCATTGACGGGTTGGGGGAAGTTGCCTCGAAGAGTGTGTCCACAGTATTTCGGCAGTTCATAGGCCGAGAATGAATCCTTCGTGTGCAACGGAGTTTTCCCTTGTGAGAGCCGGGTGTATACGGGAACAGGATCGTGCAATGGGCACCGCGGTTTTTTCAACCAGGGAAAGCAGCACAATATTGTAACAGGACTGTAACACCAAGGAAAATGTGCCGCAAACCGCACTTCTCCCTGGTGTGGGGCAAACCTGGCGGAATCTGATGGTTCCTGAAAAGGAGTGTGGCCCCGATAAGCTTTCTCCTTTGGCGTGACCTTTGCTTGACCATTGAGATCAATGGCGTTTATTTTAGCGGTGTTGGGGATGTTTTCAAGATTGCCTTGTGGTCGGGCAAAGGGGTTTCGCCCAAAGAAATTCAGCAGCCATCGTTTCAGGAGGAGTGATGGAAGGTGAGAAATCAATCGACTGGTGGAAAACCGATGAATACCGTGCTCACAGAACCCTTCAGGCTCTTTCCAACTTCTGTGTTACCGTCAGTCATGGAATCATTTCGGGGGGCATCGTGCTGGGCAGCCTCTATGAGAGATACAAACGAATGGAGCCCTGCATTCACTCCTACTGCAACGAAGATCGCCGGGTGGATGTGAATGCTCTCATGTGTTCCCTGCAGCGCCTTCCTTACGAGATCTCGCGGGCCCGGTACTTTTACATCCAGAAAAATTCCGAAAATCTCTCCGCGGTCAGTGGCATCACTCTCTT
Source organism: Syntrophobacteraceae bacterium (assembly GCA_003566995.1). GTDB lineage: Bacteria > Desulfobacterota > Syntrophobacteria > Syntrophobacterales > Syntrophobacteraceae > SLCH01. The sequence goes on along the minus strand of PXBG01000083.1, from coordinate 77 downwards.
GGAAAGTGGCTCCAAAGGCGCCCGGGTGAGAACCATTTACGAAATGGGAGAGGGCCACTTCAAATGCATTGCCCTCG
>PXBG01000046.1 GCA_003566995.1 Syntrophobacteraceae bacterium | reverse complement strand
TGGTGGAACTCATCACGGGGGGAAGGTTGCATCCCTCCTGGTTTCGCCTGGGAGGCGTTGCCGCCGATCTGCCCGACGGCTGGAAGGAAGCGGTGGAAGCTTTTGTCAAAATATTTCCCGGAGGGCTCAAGGAGTATGAAAACCTGATCACCAAAAACCCCATTTTCCAAGCGAGGACCGAGGGCATTGGCCCTTTGTCCCTGGAAGACGCCATGGACTGGGGAGTGACGGGCCCCAACCTGAGGGCCTGCGGACTGGAATGGGATCTGCGCAAAAAGTTTCCTTATTCGGGGTATGAGAATTTTCAATTTGATGTTCCCACGGCTAACGGCGGAGATTGCTACGCGCGCTACCTGGTGCGTGTGGAAGAAATGCGGCAGAGTCTCAGGATCGTTGAACAGGCCGTGGCCAACATGCCCTCGGGGCGCTATGTGACCGACGATTACCGCTATGTCGTTCCCGCAAGGAAAGACATGCTCACCGCCATCGAGAGTCTCATCCATCATTTCATCAATGTGACCCGGGGTCCCCGCATTCCCAGGGGGGAAGCCTACGCGGCAACGGAGGTTCCGCGAGGTGAGCAGGGATATTATGTGGTGAGCGAGGGGTTGGGCCATGCTTACCGCATGCGCATCAGGGGGCCGGGATTCGCCAATGTGCAAGCTTTGCCGCTCATGGCGCGTGGCGAGAGCGTGGCCGATCTCATCGCCATCTTCGGTTCTCTGGACTACATTTTGCCCGACATCGACCGATGATTTTTTCCCGCAACGGATGAAAGAAAATGCTGACCTGGATGGCAGGGTTTTTCTTGCTGATGACAAAATTGGGCCTGGTACTGGGCTTTCTGCTCTTCATGGCGGCGTATCTGGTCTGGGTGGAACGCAAGTTTTTGGCCCGTCTTCAGATACGTTACGGCCCCAACCGTGCGGGAAAGTACGGTCTTCTTCAACCGCTCGCGGACGTTGTCAAGATGCTCACCAAGGAGGACACCATACCGGAGGGAGCTGACCGGCCCATTTTTATGGTGGCTCCCGCAGTGGTGGCCTTCACGGCCTTCATGATGTTCGCGGTCATTCCTTTCGGCAGGGACCTCACCCTTTGGGGAAAACCCATCCCTCTGGTGGTGACGGACCTCAACATAGGTCTCCTTTTTGTTTTTGCCATGTCATCCCTGGGGGTTTACGGTGTGGCGCTGGGTGGATGGGCTTCCAACTCCAAGTACGGCCTTTTGGGAGGCATACGCGGTGCAGCCCAGATGATCAGCTATGAACTTTCCCTGGGGCTCTCGTTGGTGCCCATCATCATGCTGGCGGGATCTTTCAGTCTGGTGGACATTGTGGAGGCCCAGGCTTCCTATCCCTTCATTCTCGTTCAGCCCCTGGCCTTTCTCATCTTTCTCATCAGCGCCATGGCGGAGACCAAGCGAATTCCCTTTGATCTGCCCGAGGCGGAAAACGAGTTGATTGCCGGGTACCACACCGAATACAGCGGCATGCGGTTTGGCCTGTTTTTTCTTGGGGAATATGTGCACATGCAGGTTTTTGCAGGTCTCCTCACCGTTCTTTTTCTGGGGGGGTGGCATGGCCCTGTTTTGCCGCCCATGGTGTGGTTTTTTATCAAGGTGGCGGGCATCGCCCTGCTCATGATCTGGGTGAGGGGCACCTTGCCCCGCCTGCGCTACGATCAGCTCATGGCGCTGGGCTGGAAGGTTCTGTTGCCTTTGTCTCTTCTGAACATCATGGTGACCGGCGCCATCGTGCTGATTTAGAGCTTTTCTTTGGCGCCTGAAGGGGGCGTTTTTCACAGGGGCAGGGATTCCCAAGGGCCCGTCTCCTGTCTTTTTAAAATTTTCAGCTTCCAAAGAGCGGAATCATTCACGGAAAAAGGAAGAACGACAGCATGACATCAGCCTGGGAAGCGGTCAAAGCGCTGGGAAAGGGTTTTGCCACAACTTTTGTGCATCTTTTTCGAAAACCCATCACGGAACAATATCCTGAATACAAGCGTTCTTTGCCGGCGCGCAGTCGTGGCAGGATCGTTCTCACACGGGACCCCGATGGGGAAGAGCGTTGCGTGGCCTGTTTTTTGTGTTCGGCCGTATGTCCCGTGGTGTGCATCTCCATGGAAGCGGCGGAAAGAGAGGATGGAAGACGCTATGCCTCCTGGTTCCGCATCAATTTTTCCCGCTGCATCTACTGCGGCCTGTGCGAAGAGGCCTGCCCCACTTCGGCCATTCAGCTCACGCCTCAGTTTGAGTTTGCCTGCACAGACATCATGAGCTTCGTTTATGAAAAGGAAGATCTTCTGGTCGATCACCAGGGAAAAGACAAAAATTATAACTTTTACAGGTATGCGGGAGTGACCACACAGGTTGGGGATAAGGGAGAGCACGTGGGGGAAAAGGAACCGGTGGATGTCAAAAGCAATCTTCCGTGAACGGCGGTTCCTTTGCTCCGAATGCCTGTCCTGAGACAGGTGAGGGTGCCCGGGGATGTTCCGCGGCGCTGGTTGGAAGAAAATTCCTGTTGAAAAAGCAAACTCCCGGGGGGGAGCTGAATCTTTTACATTCAGGGGATTTTTTTATGAGCCTTTATGCAATGATTTTTTATCTCACGGGCGGACTCATCGTGGCCTCAACGGCCATGGCCATCACGCGCCGCCACATGGTGCATGCAGTGATCTACCTGCTGTTTTCCTTCTTTGGAACGGCCATTTTATTCTACCTCCTGGGTGCACCTCTCCTGGCGGCCCTATGGGTCATCATCTATGCGGGAGCCATCATGGTTCTTTTTCTTTTCGTCGTGATGATGATCAGAACGGATGCGACGGAAGAGGTCATGTTTCCTTTGAACCAGTGGCTGCCCGCTGCCATTTTCGGGGCGATTTACATGGCTGTGGGGGCCGCCGTGGTGCTCATGACTCCCGGTACTGAAGTGGCCTTGCCCCTGATGGCGGGTTCCCCCCGGGAATTTGCTCTCTACGTCTTTCAAAATCATTGGCTCTCCATCGAAATCGTATCCCTTCTGCTTTTGGTGGCTCTGGTGGGGGCCATGTCCCTGGGGAGGGGAAAAGGCAGGGACCGGACGGAGGACGAAGCATGATCGTGCCCTTTGGCCATGTTCTGATGCTTGCGGGGATGCTCTTTCTGCTGGGAGTATTCTGCACCCTGACACGGCGCAACCTCGTCATGATCATTCTTGGGGTTGAAGTCATGCTCAATGCTGCGGCCATCGCTTTCGTGGGGGCAGCCCTTCACTGGCAAAGCCTGGAAGGACAGGCTTTTGTCCTTTTCATCATGGCCATTGCAGCCACAGAAGTGTCCGTTGGATTGGCCCTCATCGTCTATGCCTATCGGCGCTCGGGTTCCTTCGATCCGAGCTCCTGCAATCTTCTCAGGTAAACCGGACCGGTGACAAGCGAGGGGAAAAATGATTCCTTTCCAGGCTGAAGACGCAATACACATGACGGTCATTCTGGCAACGCTCACGCCCCTGGTTGCCTTCCTTCTCATCATGCTCGGGACAAGGGCAAGGAAGAACCTGTCTGCAGGTCTCTCACTGGGAGCCATTGCCATTTCCTTTGGCTGCTCCCTTCTCCTTTTGGCGCGCCTTTGGAATGTGAGAGAACCTCTGGAATACTCCACGCGCTGGGTGGCCCTGAACAGGATGGAAATTCCTTTCGGTTTCCTCCTTGACCCTGTCAGCCTCCTCATGCTGTCCATCGTGACACTCATCTGCCTCCTGGTCCAGGTCTACTCCCTGGGCTACATGGCGGGAGATCCCGGCTTCTCCAGGTATTACGCCTTCATGTCCTTGTTTGCCTGGGCCATGACCAGCCTGGTCTTATCCTCTTCTCTTCTTCAGCTCTTCATCTTCTGGGAACTGGTGGGCCTTTCCTCTTATCTGCTCATTGGCTTCTGGTATGAAAAATTCAGTGCCACACAGGCGGGCAAAAAAGCCTTTGTCATGACCCGTGCCGGGGATGTTTCCTTCCTGTTGGGCTTGATTCTTGTGCTGGTGCATGTGGGCAACCCGGCCATTTTAGAAATGAACAGCCTGGACTCGGCGGGGCTCATGCCTTCCGGGATCCTCACCTTTGCAGCGCTCTTGATTTTCGGAGGAATTGTGGGCAAAAGCGCCCAGTTTCCCCTCATGACCTGGTTGCCAGATGCCATGGAAGGTCCCACTCCCGTGTCGGCCCTGCTCCATTCCGCCACCATGGTGGCTGCAGGTGTTTACCTTTTCGCCCGCCTTTTTCCCTTTTTTGCCCTTTCGCCCACGGCCATGGGCATTTTTCTGTTCATCGGCACCGTGAGCATGATCTTGGCATCCACCATGGCCATGGTTGCCAGAGACATCAAGCAGGTGTGGGCTTATTCCACCATCAGTCAGCTGGGTTTCATGATCATGGGGCTGGCCGCCGGTGGCTATTTTGCCGGCGTCTTTCATTTGACCACGCACGCGGGTTTCAAGGCCCTGCTCTTTCTTTGTTCGGGTGTGTTCATTCACACCTGGCACACCAATGACATTTTTGAACTGGGAAAGGGGGGTGCCCGCAGGCTGAAAATCCCTGTGATCGCCCTGGTGGTGGCTGCGGGAGCGTTGGCGGGTTTGCCTCCCTTTTCGGGATTTTTCAGCAAAGAGGCCATTTTGGCCGCGCTGGCCCTTTCGTCCCATCCCGTGTGGCTGGCCGCGGGCCTTTTGGGTGTTTTCCTCACGGCTTACTACGCTTTTCGCGTCCTGTGCATCCTCCTCTTTCCCCCGAGCGCGGGGGAAGAACCTTCAGGCCCCGTGGGCGGGCTTGCTCCCGCTCCAAAAGGCAGCCGGCAGGAAGGATCTTCCAGGACCTTCATTTGGCCTCTCATCATTCTGGCCTTTCTCACTCTTTTGCTCGGGTTTTTCCAGGGTCCTTTGCAGCATTTTCTGCTGGGGGAAGGAAAAGCTCTCCTCGTGGACCATGGTGAACAGGCAGGCTGGCTGCCTTTCACCGCTTTGTTTCTCTCCCTTGCCGGGGTGGGGCTGGCCTGGGCGGAATTTGGAAGGTGCGGCGCCGCGCGGTTGAGTTTTGTGGAGCGTATTCCTTTCCTTCGGGAACTCTTTTCACGGCGATGGTACCTGGATCACTTCTATCACTTTTTTGTGGACCGCATCGTGGACCGGGGCTTTTCCAAACTCTTCGCCCAGAATGACAACAGAGTCATCGACGGCAGCATCGAGGCTGTGAGCAGGGGGACGTTGGAAGCAGGCCGTTTCCTGGCCTTTTTGCAGTCGGGCATGATTCAGTACCGTCTGCTGGTGAGCTTTGCCGTAATGGTCCTCCTGTCCTTGTATTTCTTTTATCGGGACAGCGGAGGTTTTTGAGCTCATCCACTGAATTGCATGATTGGAAATCCTTCGCTCCTCTTCAGGGATGGAGCGGTTCGTGCCCGGTGTCGAAATAAAAGGTGCTTTGTCCATGCAAATAGAAATCGCTGGTTTTCCTTATCTTTCGGCCATTCTCATCACCTGTGTCACGGGGTTGCTGGTCATCCTTCTGTTACCCGAGGAACGCAAAGGGGAGATCAAGTGGGTGAGCGCCGGTTTTTCGGGCACAACCCTCCTTCTGTGTGTGTACCTCTTCTTCGCTTATGACAAAACCAGGGGCGGCCTGCAGTTTGTGGAAAAGGTGCCCTGGGTGCCTTCTCTGGGCATTCAGTACTTCAACGCCGTCGATGGTTTCAGCCTTCCCAATCTGCTGCTGACGGGCATTGTGTTTTTCACGGGTGTGCTGACCATGTGGCAGCTGCAGGAGCGGGTCAAAGAATTCTTCGCTCTCTACTTCCTTATGGTGTTGGGTGTTTTCGGTCTTTTCGTCAGCATGGATCTTTTTTTCATTTTTGTTTGGTACGATGTATCCCTGTTTCCCATGTACCTGCTCATCGCCGTATGGGGCACCACCCGAAAAGAATATGCGGCCATGAAGTTGACCCTGTACCTGTTCGCGGGAAGCGCTCTCCTTTTGCCCGGCATGATTTATCTGTATGTCCACTCGGGTCTCAACACCTTCGACATCACGGCTCTCATGCAGCCGGGAACATTCACAACGGCTCAGCAGAAGTTTGCTTTCCCTCTGTTTTATGTGGGTTTTGGCATTCTGGCCGGTGTCTGGCCTTTTCACACATGGTCGCCCGTGGGGCACGCGGCGGCTCCTCACTCCGTGAGCATGGTTCATGCGGGAGTGCTCATGAAGATCGGGGCTTTCGGTGTGTTGCGTGTGGCCATTTTTCTCTGTCCGGAAGGATGGCAGTACTGGTCTGGAGTCATGGCTTTTCTGGCGGCATTTGGAATCATTTACGGAGCCCTCGCAGGGTTGCGTCAGACGGATCTCAAATATGTGATTGGTTATTCCAGTGTGTCTCACATGGGGATTGTGGGCCTGGGTCTTTCAACGGTTTCCGTGGAGGGTCTCAATGGAGCGGTTTTTCAGATGTTCGCTCACGGAATCATGACGGCCTTGCTTTTTTCCGCGGTGGGACACATCTACGACCGCACGCACACCAAGGAAATCGGAGAACTGGGGGGATTGAGCCGGGTCATGCCCGTGGCCTCCTTCTATTTCATCCTTGCCGCCCTGGCCGGCATGGGAATCCCCGGCCTGGCCTGTTTCTGGGGAGAGCTGGTGGTCTTCATCGCTGCTTTCAAGGTCTATCCTGTGCGAACGGTGGTGGCATTGCTTGCTCTTGTGGTCAGTGCCCTCTTCATGTTGAGGGTGGTGCAGCGGACCTTTTACGGTCCTCCCAACGAAAGGTATGCCCAACTGAGCGATGTTTCCTTTTCTTCAGGGATTCCAAGAATGATTCTGGCAGGTGTTCTGCTCCTTTTCGGGCTTTATCCAGCGCTTCTTTTTGATGTCATTGAAACCGCATCGATTCCTTTCATGAACGGATTGCCACGATGAAATGGATGCTGTTTGGCCCTGAAACATATATTTTTCTGGTCGCTTTTTTCTTCCTGATTCTGTCCATGTGGAGAGGGCCCCATTCGGAAAAAGACCACGTCTTGGCACTTGCCTTGTCCGGGCTGGGAGTGGTCATTTCCCTGGCCTGCTTGGGGGCCGAAGGACTCCTTTTTGCGGGTGCTTACAGGCTGGATCTTTTTTCTCAGGTTTTCAAGGTGGCTCTCTCCTTCGGGCTTTTCCTCATTGTGTGCCTCTGCGCCAATGTGGAGGAGATCAAAAGACGGTATCGCCTGGAGTTCTACTTTTTTCTCTTTGTGTGCACCCTGGCCATGATGCTGCTGGTGAGCGCCCAGCACCTGCTCACCATCCTCCTCGCTCTGGAACTTTCCAGCTACTCCCTGTACATTCTGGTCACCCTGAGAAGGGATGAGGACATGGGGCTGGAGGCGGGAATCAAGTATTTTCTCACGGGAATTTTCGCCTCATCCATCATGATTTTTGGAATGGCATTGCTCTATGGCGCCACCGGGGCCGTTTATCTTCAGGATCTGGCTCAGGTATTGCCCGAGGTCATGGGCACTCCCGCAGCGGTCATCGGCTTGCTGCTGACGTTTGGCGGGTTCTTTTTCAAGCTGGCCGTGTATCCTTTTCATTTCTGGGTTGCGGACACTTATCAGGGGGCACCCGATCAGGTGACCGCCTACATCGCCACAGCTTCCAAAGTGGCGGTCATTGCCGTTGTCATAAAACTGATCGCTGCGGTGGACCAGAACAGCACTTACTTGATTCATGTTTTGGCAGTGTTGTCCATCGCATCCATGACATTGGGGAATCTGGCGGCCATGGTTCAAAAGGACATGAAACGGCTGCTGGCCTATTCCACCATCGCCCATTCGGGTTATGTGCTCATAGGCATATTGAGCGGTGGCACCGCCGGATACGCCAGCGCCGTCTTTTATGCCTTGGCTCTTCTGGTCATGAAATTCACCGTTTTTCTTGTGGTGGTGGTCCTTTCTCCCCGGGGTAAAAACCTCGAAAGGGAGGAATTGGCGGGACTGCATGGACGCTCTCCCCTGTTGGCACTGGCACTCATGGTGTCCATTTTCAGCCTGGCGGGGATTCCTCCCACCATCGGGTTCATGGGGAAATTCTATGTTTTCATGGGAGCCATGGACAAGGGTCTTTTCGTCCTTGTCCTCATCGCCATGATCAACGTGGTGGTTTCTCTCTATTACTACCTTCTGATCATCAAGGCGGCCTATCTCGGCCATTCATGGGAAACTCCTCCCGCCGTGCACCTCCCCCAGCCCATGCGCTGGTTGACAGGGGCCCTCATCGCCACCATGATGGTCGCGGGGTTTTATCCAACCCCCCTCATTCGGCTTTCGGAAGCCGTGGCCCGAAGCCTCATGTGACCTCTCGGGAACTGAATTTTCACCAAACATGCATTTGGCTGAGCCTCAGCCATGAATTCAAGGAGTGGAGAAGAAATGGGCAAACTATCGGCCTCGATTCTGTCGGCGGATTTCGGAAAGTTGGCGGAGGAAGTGAAAGCAGTGGAAGAGGCGGGAACGGACTGGATTCATGTGGACGTCATGGACGGACATTTCGTTCCCAACATCACCATCGGGCCAGACGTGGTTCGGGCCCTGCGCAATGCGACAAAGCTTCCCCTGGACGTGCACCTCATGATAGAAAAGCCCGAGAGATACGTGAAGGATTTCATCGATGCAGGGGCCGACTGGTTGGGAGTGCATGTGGAGGCATCTCCACACCTGCACCGAACCATTCAAAACATCAGGGAGCTGGGGGCCAAAGCCGTGGTCACCGTAAATCCGGCCACCTCCCTTTCCATGATCGAGAATATTCTGGAAGAGGTGGACATGGTGCTGCTCATGACCGTGAATCCAGGATTTGGGGGCCAGAAATTCATTTCATCGGCTCTAGACAAAATCCGCGCCTGCCGGAAAATGATTGACGACAGAGGATTGTCCGTACTTCTGGAAGTGGATGGGGGCGTCAACGAAAAGACCATCGACAGTCTGGTGAAAGCGGGGGTGGATGTGTTCGTGGCAGGTTCCGCTGTTTTTAAAGGCGGGAACTATGCGGAAAACGTTCGCATGCTCAAGGAGCGAATGAACCGTTCGTGAGTGCTCAGCAAAATCCGTGTTGCTTTTCATAGATCACCCCCAATTTTTGAATGGGAATGACCTATGATTGTCCACCTGTTGCTCTGCCATGCATATTTGGATCGATCCCCTCTTCATCAACGAAGGTAGAAGGCCTGTAGGCTATCCAGCAGGGCATGAAATTGCTCATGTTTTCCAGGTCCGATTCGCTCCTCCTCCAGTCGCCCGAAGGATTTCGAAAGTTCTGAATCCCTTGAAGCATCCAGTTTTGCATCGGCCAGGGGAAAAAGGACATGGTCTTCTTTGTGGGAAACGGACTGCAGAACCTGCAGCATGATTTCAATGCCTGGTGTTCGTTCCTGAGTTCTTCAGTTGCCTTCGTGGTGAGTCTCCTTTCATGTGCGGGACAAAGATGAGGAGCGGTTATCACTTCAGAAAAGCACTTTGTCTGTGTTTTTGAGCGATGGAATCGGCAAGTTGATCCAGGGCTTCAAAATCATTGGCGGCTGGGAGGCCTTTGCACAGGATGGGATTCAGCACTTCCACCTTCAGGTTGGGAATCATGCCCGCCAGGGTTTCCACCGTCTTGCCGCCCCAACCATAGGAACCCACAATGGATAAATACTGAGCCTTGGGCCGCAGGGCGTTGGCCAAAAAGGCGCAGTACGCAGCCAGAGGATGAGGGCCTGCCAGAACCGTAGGCGTTCCCAGGACGATGGTTCCCGCATCCACGAGGGAGATGGCGAGTTTGCCGATGTCTGTCACGGCAAGATTGAAAAGTTCCACGCGCACCCCTCGTTCCGCAAGGGCATGCGCCAGGTGGTCGACCATCTTCCGGGTGCTGCCGTGCATGGACACGAAGGGAAAGGTCACCAAATTGTGGGGCGGGTTAATGACCCAGTCCCGGTAAGCATCCATGATCCAGTCGGGTTCCTGGTAAATTTGGCCGTGGCTTGGAGCAATCGTTTGAATGTCATAGGGTTTCAGTTTTTCCAGGTTCTTTTCGATGACGGTTCGAAAGGGCATCATGATTTCCGCGAAGTAGCGTTTTGCCGCTTCGTACACACGCCCCTGGTCGAACACATAGAGATCGCTGCTCGCAATGTGAGACCCGAAAAAATCGCAGCTGAACAGGATTTTGTCTTCTGAAAGGTAGCTCACCATGGTTTCGGGCCAGTGCACCCATGGCGTGTGGATGAATGTGAGGGTTTTGTCACCGAGTGAGAGGGACTCGCCATCATCAACGGTGATGAACTTGTCCTCGGGAATGCGGAGCAGATCCATGAGCATGGTCTTCGCCCGGGGGGTCACCACCACTTTGGCCTCTGGAAAGCGTTCCACCACCCCGCCGATGGATCCTGAATGATCCTGTTCCGCGTGGTGGGAAACAATGAAGTCAATGCGGGAGGTGTTTGCCAGGTGGGCCATCAGGACATCCACCATGGGAGGGTCCACCGTGTCCAGAAGAGCGGTTTTTTCACTGCCCTCGATGAGGTAGGCATTGTAGGTCGTTCCATCGGGAAGGGGAATCAGTGAATCGAAAAGGCGCCTGTCCCAGTCGACGGCGCCCACCCAAAAAATCTTTTCTTTCACCTGTCTTTTCTGCATGGTTGCTTCTTCCTTTCCCTCCATGAAGTTGAACGCAACTATCCCTTTGTACACAAAGATACTCACTTTTTTACGATATCACATGGCGTTGGGAATGACACCATCGTTCGGGGGGAGACAAAACCCAGTGCTTCTCCCTGCGGTTCAGGAAACCATGATGAGAGGGTCGCGAAGGGCGAGGGCTTCGATACCCTTCGATACCTCAGGGCTGGCAGGGAGAACGTTGAGATGCTGTGGCTCTCCTTGCGTCCACTGCGTCT
>PXBG01000018.1 GCA_003566995.1 Syntrophobacteraceae bacterium | reverse complement strand
CGCCGCCGATCATCCCGATGGGCCTCCACCTCCCGTTCTTTGGCGAGGCGGGCCAGGGTCTCCCCATAGTGCTCCAGAACGGACTCGTCCGTGTCCGCCTCGATGGGCTGAGTGATTCTCCACACCCCGTTTTTTATAACCCGTATGGTTTTTTCACCTTGCGGGGATATTTCCAGAGTCCTGAGATCCTCCGGCTGGAAGAAAAAAAGCTGCGAAGCCGCCCTTTCTGCCACCTCCCGCTGATTTTTCTCATGCGTCTGCCAGTAATAGTAGCCTGCTGCAGCCAGGAGAATGATCAGGTAAATGAGCGAATGGCGCCATTTCATCTTTGCTTCCTCCGGACCCGGTAGACACCCAGCCCCGCCAGGACCGCCACAAGAGGCACGAGGACCAGCACGATCCAAACCATGGCCCAGAACTGAGTTTCCGTGAGGAGAAGGGGCTGGCCCTCCCTTTCCCGTCCTTCGATGGTGATGAGGGTCTCGTCATCGGCGAGGAAGTTGACCATGTTGAGGAAAAAATCCCCGTTGCCCGAAAGAGAAAAGTAGGCATCGGAGGCGAAATCCCCATTCCCCGCCACGAGAACATAAGCCACACGAGCTTCTTTTGCGGCCCCTTGCGTGGAGGAAGGTTCCTCCCCTTTTTCTGAACTCCTTTCAGGCTGCGCCACCTGGATTTCCGAAAGGAGGACGATGTTCAGGGGACCCGTGTGGTCCTCCCGAGGATCATAGCTCGCCCTTCCCGCCCGAAGGGCTTCCAGGTCCGTTTCGCCCCAGGCACTGGGAGACGTCATGGCCAGGGGCTCCACGTGAATTTCGGGAGGAAGACCCTCCGCAACGCCGAGGGACCGTGCCTCCGGATAAAAGGTCGCAAAGGTGAAGTTGTCCGTGATGGGATGCCTCCCATAGCTGGTCACCACGGGCATGAGATAGCTGCCTCCGAACAGCCCCATGGATTCATCCACGATGACGTCGTCCCGAACCTGCACACCGTGGCCTTCGAGAAACGTTTTCAATCCCCCGTCGTGAAAAGGGTCCAGAAGCACCATGAGCCGTCCTCCACCCGCCACATAGGCCTCCAGCTGCCGGATTTCCTCCGGGAAAAGGGGTTTGCGGGGACCCGCAACGATCAGCAGCGCGGCGTCATGGGGCACCTTTTGCCGCTCCATGAGAGAGAGTTCCCGGACCAGGTAGTTTTCCCTCTCCAGTGCAGACCTGGCAGTGGAAAGGCCCTCCTTGTCCCCCATTCGGCCCCATCGTTCCCCATGGCCCGTGAGGAAATAGATTTTCTTCTGTTCTTCCGTGCTCAACCGGAGCAGGGCATTGGTGAGGGTTTGCTCGTCCACATGGCTGACGTTCCGAGTCTTCCCGAACCCTTCCAGGACAAGGGTGCCGTAGCTCCGCACTTCGTAGCGCCTGGCCAGTTCAGGACGGCGGTCAGGGTCAATGAATTCATAGGCGATCCGATCGCTGTGATGGGCGTAGGTTTCCAGCAGGTCCCTGGCCTGCCCTTCTTCCGGGGTTGCCGAAGGGAAAAACGCCCTGATCTTCACAGGTTCTTCCAGGGCCTGAAGGATGCTGATAGTCTGGCTGGAGAGGGAGAACCGGCCCGTTTCCGTCAGATCCAGCCGCCAAGAATGTTTTTCCGCAATAAGCGCCACGAAAATGACAATCCCCAGGAAAAAGGCTATGGAGAGAATGGAGCCGGAAGCGCGCCCCCGCCTGCCGGGGCGTTGTTTGGTTGACGGCATGTTCACACACCTCCCGTGAGCCTTGCTGAGGCTCCCTGCCTTTCCGGCGGTCAAGGGCCGGGAAAGAACAACGTGAGCGAGCGGGTTTCCACTTCATCACGCACGGATTCGGAGCGACCCCGGTTGTCACCCCCGCCACCGGTGAGACTCCACCTGCCGCAGAGTGAGAAAGAGAAAAAACAGGATGAAGAGAAGATAGTAGACAATGTCTCTTGAATCCAGAACTCCCTTGGTGAAACTGTCCAGGTGGCTCGTGAGGGCGAGGTATTGGAAAACACGGTGGAACTCCTCTTCCACAAAGGACCCGGTCCAGCCGATGACCCAAAACATGAGGAGCAGGCCGAAGGAGAGAACAGCGGCGATGATCTGGTTTTGGGTGAGGGAGGAAGTGAACAGTCCCAGGGCGATAAAGGCGCTGCCCATGAGAAATATGCCCAGATATCCTGAAAGAACCACCTTCCAGTTGGGTTCGGAGACAACATGCAAAAAAACGATTCCGGGCACGGTGGCCGCGAGAATGAGCACGAAAGCGCTCACCACCGCTGAAAACTTGGCCAGGACCGTGGTCCGGTCCGAAAAAGGATAGGTGAAGAGAAGCTCCATGGTGCCCGTCTTTCTTTCCTCCGCATAGAGCCTCATGGTCAGGAGAGGGGCCATGAAGAGCAGCACGACGCTCAAGTTGAGGAAGTAAGGCCTCAAAACCATTTCCGTCAGGTTTAGCTGCTTCAGGGCAAAGGGGTTCTGGCTGGCCTGAAAACTGACAATGTTGTAGTAGGCCACGTTGCTGTAAAAAAAGTAACCGGCGATGACCAGAAAAGTGAAAGCAACCACGTAAAAGATGGCGGAAGCGAAAAGACTGTACAGTTCCTTGCGGTAAACGGCCACGAAACCTTTCATGGTGAGCCTTCCTCCTGAACCTTCTCCTCCGTGACCAGTTGCATGAAGATGTCTTCGAGGCTCAGATCCATGAGTTTCAATTCCAGGAGGGATTCCCCCCGTTCCACGAGGAGTCGCGCAATATGAGGCCGCAAATCCTCGGCGCGGTCCGTTTCCACGATGAAGCGCCCTTCCCGGTCGTTGGCATGCTTCACGCCCAGCACACCAGGCAGACCATGCACCGCATCCATGAGGGCAGGGCTGGCTGCACCCTTCACCTCCACGTTCACATGGGCCGACTTCTGCAGCTGATGGGTCAGGTTGGAGGGGGTGTCCGTGGCGATGATCCGCCCCTTGTTCATGATGATCACCCGCTGGCAGATCTGCGCCACTTCCGGCAGAATGTGACTGCTGAGAAGTATGGTGTGCCGTTCGCTCAGGCCTTTGATCAATTTGCGAATTTCAATGATCTGGGAGGGGTCCAGTCCCGTGGTGGGGTCATCGAGGATGAGAACGGAAGGGCTGTTCACAAGGGCCTGGGCCAGTCCCACGCGCTGCCGATACCCCTTGGAAAGATGCCCGATGATGCGGCCCGCCACTTTCTCCAGGCCGCACACAGCCACCACCCGGTCTATCTCCCCTTTCTCCTTCCGCCCTTCCACCCCTTTGGCCGAAGCCACGAACCGGAGAAATCTTCGCACGGGAAGATCCGTATAGAGAGGAACATTTTCAGGAAGGTATCCGATTCGGGATCTGACCTGCAGGGATTGTTCGAAACAGTCAAGGCCGTCGATGGTGGCGGTCCCGGCCGTGGCGGGCATATAGCAGGTCAGGATGCGCATGGTGGTGGACTTGCCGGCTCCATTGGGCCCCAGGAAACCCACCACCTCTCCACGCTCCACCTGAAAACTCACCCCTTCAATGCCCGTCAAAGGGCCATAATACTTTGTCACTCCTTGCGCATGGATCATAAAATCTGCTCCTCAAAGCAGAAAGCATGGACCCGCCCCTTCAGTGAGGGGCGCCCTGAGCACTTGTGTATCCATGTGAGATGGCGACCCTCACTCTATTTGAGCAGGGGAGTCTCCACCCATTTTTCGGGGGACACTTTCCCTGGCTGGTGAACACAGCCACATGGATTGAAGAGGGTGGAGACCACAACGATGGGCACTCAAATCCTTGGCGGGAATCTGACATGAAAAAATTCAGATCATGACTGAACTTGTCTCCATGGTTTTTTTGACCGTTTTCGTTCCCAGAGAGGAAACGCACCTGCCGCAGAGGTACTCATGCAGTTCTCCGTCGGGAAGAACGAGGAGCAGGCGGCTTCTCACGGGCATGGCCTGCCTGCACCTGGGGCAGTACAGTTCCCTCGCGGCAAAATCCTCATACTGTCTCTGGACGGTTTCGCGCTGCATTTCCTTGCCTCCCGAAGTTCATCAGGCAAAACGGATGCGCCTTAGGAGCGGGACTCACCTGAAGCTTTGGCAGAGGAGCTTTGTTCTTCTCCTTTTTTTCGACGCCAGGGCCACTTCTTCACCTTCTTTTCGCCTTTTTCCTTTTCAATTCCCGCAAACTCCTTCAGCAACTCTTCCTGATGCCTGGTCACATGAGTGGGAATCTTCACTTCAATTTGAATGAAGAGGTCTCCCTTGCCATAACCTCTCAGGCGCGGGACTCCCTCATTGGGAAACCGCATGACCTTTCCCGGTTGGGTGCCCTTCTCGATCCGGATGTTTTTGAGAGTGCCGTCCAGGAGGGGAAAATCAACCTCTCCTCCAAGAATGGCCTGCACAAAGGAGATGGAAACCCGGCTGAAAAGATTGTCGCCGTCCCGTTCAAAAGACTCGTGGGGCTTGACGTCGATCCTCACGAACAGATCACCCGCAGGGCCGCCACGGTATCCTGCTGCCCCTTCACTCCTCAGCCGCAGCTTCATCCCCGCGTCCACTCCGGGCGGCACCCTCACCTGAACGGTTCTCGATTGGCGCACGCGGCCCTGTCCGTTGCAGCTTTTACAGGGAGAAACCATGACACGCCCAACCCCCTGACAACGGGCACAGGTGGAACTGATTCGAAAAAAGCCCTGCGACTGAATCACCTGGCCGCTTCCATTGCACATGGGGCACGTGCTTTCCTCGGTGCCCGGCTCGGCTCCTTTCCCCTCGCACTGCTCGCAGGACACGAGCGTCTCGATCCGGACTTCCTTTTCCGTTCCGAAAACGGCCTCTTCAAAAGTCAGGGTCAGCTCATAGAGCAGATCATCCCCTGGCCGTGCTGCTGTCCGGGGGCGCGAACCGCCGCCAAAGCCAAAATTGAAAAGGTCCTGAAATATGTCGCCAAAGGAACTGAAAATATCCTCAAAGCCTCCGCTGAACCCGTCAAAACCTGTTCCTCGAAGTCCTTCATGCCCGTAAGCGTCATAAATCTGCCGTTTTTTGGAATCCCGCAAAACCTCGTAGGCTTCCGCAGCCTCCTTGAACTGCTCTTCAGCCTCCCTGTCGCCAGGGTTTCGGTCGGGATGAAATTTGAGGGCCAGCTTCCTGTAGGCCCTTTTCACTTCCTCACCATCCGCCTGCCGTGAAACGCCAAGCACTTCGTAATAATCTCTCTTGTTCATTTAACCACTTCCCTGTCTTCAATGATTTGAAGAATTCAAGACTTGATTTCAGGCGAAGACATCACTCCTTCTAAAAGAAACAAGCAATCTGCTAAACACGATGTTCCCTTTTGTCAACACCCGCGGCCCTGGAGAAAACAGGGGGAAAATTTAAAGCTTTTTCCCATCGCCTTCGTCACCCAAAAGCACCGGCCTGCCCCGTGTCAGGAAGATGGCTCCTCGTGAGCCTCCACCTCCACACCGGCCTGCTTCAGCGCTTCCGAGGCAAACCGCTCCTTGCCAAGCTTTCTGGCCTGCTCGGCCAGTTCCACCAGATCCTTTGGTTCAGGCTCCAGGTCCAGCACGCGATTCACGCGATTGAACAGGAACAAATCGCCCTCTTCCCTGGCGACCTGAAGAATGCTTTCAAGAGCCTGGCGTTCATTGATTTTTTCGTAAAAATCGATGGCATCGTTCCAGCACGCCATCTCAAAAAACCGGTCGCCCCAGGATTTCAAAAGGTCGGCGGAAACAACCGGCTGATTGAGAATGTTCCTCTTGTCCATGCAACCCAGTGATTTCTTGTTTTTCATGTGATCCGGCCCCCAAGCGCGGTCAAAAAAACCCGTCGGTCCAATGACAGATCTTTTCAGACTTCCTCTTCGTCACCAGCCTCTTCCACCGTGTTCAAATCCGCGGGACCTTCGAAATGAGTGGCCTCCTCCAGGATATCGCGAACTTCAGCCCTGGTGATTTCCTCTTTTTCCGCGGAGGACTCGATCCTCCTCGTTTCCTCGATCTGCAAAATGTTATCGAGCGTCACTTTTCCGGCGGCGATCTCCCTGAGCGCCAGCACCACATCTTTGTTTTTGGGTGCCTCCACAAATTGCGCGGCTCCGTTTCTCAGCTGAAGCACGCGGCGCACAGCCAGGTGCACCAGGTGGAAGCGGCTGTCCACCTTCTTCAAGCAATCCTCAATGGTCACACGAGCCATTTTCCACTCCTCCCTGCAAACCCTCTCCACGACAAAGGCCTCACTCCTCTTGGCAAAAGCAAGGCCTTTTTGATGGCATTTCTCCACCCCGGAAAGGACACTGTCAACAACGGCATCAAAAAAGAATCGGAGGGAAACTCCCTCCGCACCATTCACCCCCCAAACCCTTCCATTCAGGCCCACTCAAACACTGAACGATCACGAATTGTAAAGGCAAAAGCTCGGAATCTCAATGGGTGCCATTTTTCACCTTTCCCTCAACCCTCGGGGGCCGGACGTTTGAGGGGTCACTTTTATTTGGTCACGCCCTTTCTTCCGCATACCGGGCAAGGGTGAAAAGAAAATCCGCCAGCCGGTTCAAATAGGCGTGAATTTCTTCTCTGACGATGAAACCGGCTTCATGGATTCTCATGACCCGCCTCTCAGCCCGCCGCACGATGGTGCGGGCCAGATCCAGTGCGGCACTCGCCGGATTCCCCCCGGGGAGCACGAAGCGCCGGGGAAGGGGAACCTCCTCCTGAAGACGGACGATCCAATCCTCAAGCCTTTGGATGTGAGAGCCCAGGATCTCATACCCTTCCTTGGTGGGGCCCTCACAGGAGAGCTCCGCCCCCAGAATGACAAGGTCTTCCTGAACCTGAGTGACCATCTCCTCCATCGTTTTATTTTGAGTGAACACCTTTGCCAGCCCCAATGCGGAACTCGCCTCGTCCAGAGTGCCATAAGCTTCAGGCCTGAGGCTGGCCTTGGACACTCTCTCTCCGGTCAACAGGCTCGTTTCACCCTGGTCACCCCTCCTGGAAAACGTGAAGACATTCACTCTCTCATCCTTTCTTTTTCAGTTTGGTGGAGAATCGGACCTCAAGAGCCACCCCATCGGGTGGCTTCTTCCAAAACATTCAGGGAACAGCAGGAGAATGGTTCAATGAACCTTTCCATCATACATGGCGCTGAGGCTTCTGCGGGACAGGGCATTGCGCATTCCCTCAAGGACATCATTGGTGATTTGCTCTATGCGGCAAATGTCCTGCTCATTGACGGACCCATCCTTCACATGAGGCAGCGTTTCCCTCAGCCGCTCGAACTGCGCCACTACTTCAGGGCTCATTTCATCTTCACCCACCTCTTTCCGCAGCAGCAGCACCGTGTCCACACAACTCTCCAGCCGTGCACGAAGGTGCCGGGAATCACCTTTTCGGTTCATTCCGCTCATTCGGCTCCACAGAGACTTGAGGGGCTTCATGGTCAGAATTGCCCCCTCTTTTCCAGCTCGAACCTGAAAACCTTGTAAAACGCCGTCCGGTCCTTGATGGCACGCTCCAGAAGCACCTTGCACTCCTGCACATCTGCCGGGTTGAGGATCACATCCACTCCCGCACGGAAAGCCGCAAAACGGTCCAGGGACGGGAACCGGGCACTCAAATAGCAAAGAAAAAACTTTCGCCTCAGGTGCATGGGCAGCAGCTGAAAATGCCTGAGAAGGCCCACTCCCTGAAAACCTTCGCCCCCGTGACTTTCGTCCAGAACCACCAGGTCATAATGGTTGTGCTGCAATTTGTTCATGGCGACGGCGGATGTGGGAGCGAAAAAAACCTGAAAGCCCATGGCGTCCAGGGTGCTTTCAAGGTGCGCCTTGCGGGAGGCATCGGAAACACAGAGCAACGCTGCAGCCACTCCCTCCTCGACCATGTCCAGCTGCGGCTCCCCCATTTCCAGGCCGGCGCCGCCCGTTTCCGGAAAAGAGGGGCAGCCGCTCTCCCCTTCCCTGGAGATTTCCCCCGATCTTTTCAGTTCCAGGGGGGTTCTGCACTTGGGACAGCCTATTTTCACCTCTTTTCCCACAGGGATTTTTTCATCCTGAATGGAAAAGGCCGCCTGACAACCCGAACAGATGACTTTCAACGAAGTTTCTCCCTCTGAACTGCATGTGGTTTTTGCAGCAATCCATGATCCTTTTCAAAATACAGGGTGAGAACCCGTGTTGACAACGTAAAATTGAGCCATTTTTCCATCATTTTAGTCCCCCTGTTGCCACAAGGTGCCCCAAAACACATGAAGGGGGCATGCAGGCATCCAGCCACAAGGCCGCACAAAAGGGGCTCAGGGCTCTTTTATCAAAGCTCCCCAGGCAGCCGTTCGGCCAAAAGACCCTTGCAGATGGACAACTTGGTTCTTGTCACAACCCCATGGTTGTGCCTAAACTCTTACCCGGACTTGAAAACCCGGTTCGCTTCGCCTTTCTGAGCACATGTCACAAAGGAAACCTCACAACGTGAAAGGAGGAATGGAAACCCATGGAAAGAAAAAAATTCGGAAAAACCGATCTCCAGGTCTCTCCCGTTGTACTGGGCACCTGGGTCACAGGTGGATGGCTCTGGGGTGGTGCAGAAGACAAAGAATCCATTCGTGCCATCCTCCGTGCCCTGGAGCTGGGAATCAACTTCATCGACACAGCCCCCGTTTATGGCTTCGGGCGCTCCGAGTCCGTGATCGCCCAGGCCCTCAAGGAATGGGGACGCAACGGAGACACGGTCATCGCCACCAAGTGCGGCCTTGAATGGGACGAAAAAGAGAATGTGCGGCGCAACTGCAGTGCCTCAAGAATCCGCCGGGAAGCGGAGGACAGCCTCAAAAGGCTGAACGTGGATCGCATCGATCTCTATCAGCTCCATTGGCCCGATCCCAACACACCCTTTCAGGAATCCATGGAAACGCTCATGAAACTGAGGGATGAAGGAAAAATACGCTACGCGGGGCTGAGCAATTTCAGCCGGGAACAAATACAGGAATGCCTCACGTCTGGAGAAGTGCACAGCCTGCAACCCCCCTACAACATGTTTGAAAGGGGAGCGGAAGAGGACCTGCTTCCCTTTTGCATGGATCATGACATCGCCACCCTGGGTTACGGAGGTCTGTGCAGGGGCCTTCTCACAGGAAAATTCACGGGTGAAGAAACTTTTCCCAAAGGAGACCTGCGGCGCGTGGACCCCAAGTTCAAACCCGACCGGTTCCCCCAGTACGTGCACGCCGTGAAGGAACTGCAGGAACTGGCCGCAGGCTACGGAAAGACCGTCGCCCAATTCGCTCTGAGGTGGGCCCTTCAGCAGCCGGGCATGACCACCGTCATTGCCGGGGCCCGAACTCCCCGGCAAGTGGAAGACAATGCGGGCGTGGACGGATGGGAAATTTCCCCGAGTGACCTGCAGAAAGTGGAAGAAATCTTGTCAAAACACATCAAAACCCCCGTGGGTCCCGAATTCATGACCCCGCGCAAATGATTCTTTCATGCTGGGCGGGTGGTCACACCCTGCCCAGCACCACCAGCACATTGAGCCCTCCGTGCGGCAAAGGCCAAACCCTGGCCCCGGGAAGGCCGAGCTGAGACACAGCCTTTCCGTGAGGGGCCACGATGGCAAATCGCCAGCCCTGAAAGACGCGCTTCACGTGGGCACCGATCTTTCCATAGAGCCCGTCCTCTTCCGTTTTGAGGCGCTTTCCATAAGGGGGATTGAGCACGAGAAGGCCTGAATTCAACGAAACCTGGACGGGTTCAAACCGGAAAAAGTCCATGTTTTCAAAATGGATGCATTCCCTCACCCCTGCCCGCTCCGCATTTTGTCCTGCGGCGTCCACAGCTTCCGAATCCAGGTCCAGGGCAAGGAGGGGAGCGTTTTTCCCCCTTCGCTCCCCTTCCCGCCCTTTTTTGCACAGGTGGCTCCACGTTTTCTCACGGAAAGAGGGCCACTGTTCAAACAGAAAATTCCTGCCCAATCCCGGAGGTGTGCGGCGCGCCATGAGTGCTCCCTCGATGGAGAAGGTCCCCGCCCCGCACATGCCATCCACCAGGGGCATGTTCCCGGACCATCCGCACTGGCACAGAATGGCTGCCGCCAGGGTCTCCCGAAGAGGGGCTCCGCAGTGGAGCTGCCTGTAGCCGCGCTCGTGCAGGTGAGGCCCCGTTGTGTCCAGAGAAAGAAGGCAATGATTTCTGCGCAGATGAACCCACATGCGCTGCCGCCACTCCCGGCCGCCGGCAGAAGGGGCAACAGAAAAAGTGGAGTTCAGGCCCCGGTAACGCTTTTGAATGCCTTCCCACACGGCCTCCTGAACCAGTCCCTGGTGGCTCACCCGCGATTTCTCCACAAAAACGGACAACACCAGGGGTATTTTTTCATTGAGCCAAAGTTCCCAGGGCAAGGCGGCAGTCTTGTGGAACAGCTCCTCCCGGGTGCCCGCACGAAAAGAGCCCATCCTGCACACCACACGTCCCGCCGTTCTCAGCCAGAGATTGGCCGCATAGGCATCCCGCAGTTTTCCATGAAACTCCACACCCGCTTCAGTGACTTGAGGATTCTGCACCCCCATCTGAAGGAGCTCCCCTTTGCAGAGGCCGGCCAGCTGGGGAGGTGCCATGGCGAGGAAACGGTGCACCCTCCCCACCACGTGACGCTGTATCCTGCGACGAAGGCCGGCTTCTCCCTGCTTTTTCAATTCCACCGCATCCCTTTGGACTCCGTTGCCGCACATCATTTTTGCAGACTCCCCGCGTGCAAGTTTTTTTGACCCCGCGCGCTCCCCTTTCTGAAGCCCTTGAGAACAGGAGACCATGCAACAGAAGATCTTCCGGAATTTCCGGAAAATACCCGGGCGCCGCCCCACCTCATCGCACCTACTCCCTTGACGAACAAACCGCTCTTTATATACTCTTGATTCCTTCAACAGGGAATTTCATCTTTCGGCCCGTCCGATAAACATTGCAAAAGGAGCGGTTTTTTGACCTCAAGGACTCCACAGGAAACCCCATTTTCTCCTTTGAGCCTCCATTTCCGCCCGCGTCAATGTTCAAAGATCTGGCGGTCG
>PXBG01000067.1 GCA_003566995.1 Syntrophobacteraceae bacterium | reverse complement strand
CCTCACGTCATTCCTGCGACCCTCACGTCATTCCCGCGCAGGCGGGAATCCAGCTTTCTCATGATCTTCAGGATCCCCGCCTTCATGGGGAAGAGGAGGCAAAACAACACACAAATCCTTAAATCAGCAACATTGCCCCCGGGCCTCGGTCTTTCCAGGGCCCATGAGGCCGGGGACATGGTGCTTGAGATCAACTCTTCGGGAAAAGGGCCTGCATACGAAGGCCGCCTGGCTCACTCTGTCGGGGAAACGGGCATCCCGGAACAGCTCCCCCCGCGTCAGAGATGAGAGCCCTGATTCATTCCATTTCATGAACTCGTTGGAACCGGCCTAATTCACCGTTCCCTTTTGCCTCATTTCGTACTTGTCTTTGAAAACGGGGCAAAACCTCAAAAGCACCTCATCAGCAAGCCACTGGAAAACCGTTCTGCCATCCTCCAGTTCTTCCAGATTGGCAATGCTGCTGAGAATGTCATCGTAGATCTCCATGGCTTTTTCCTCGGACAATCCGCCAGCCATGGCCGGCTCAAGAATGGCTCGCATCAAGGCAGAAATTTCTTCGGAACCCGGAATATTGGACATCTCAGATCCTCCCCGCGTGTCATGAAGAGTTTCCCGCCCTTGGCGGGACAAAACGCCTCTTCATTAAAATAGTGAATGAAAAAATCTTCGAGCAAGGGGGCTTTCAAAGGCGACAGGAGAAGCTTTTTTCAACCCGCAGTGCAAGGGCAAAGGTGTCAACCACTCCATGAGGCAGCACCCATGAGCAGCCCGTGATATTGCCACAGGATGTTGGTATTTGAAAGAGAGTCCAACGGGAAGAATGGGGATTGGATCCGGAAAAGAACAAAGAATTCATGACTGCTTCACGGGGGAATAAAATTCCCCGTTTTTCCTGGCGGAAGGATTGCCGGAACACAAGGGCGCTGAAGGGAGGGGAACGATCCGCACGTTTTTGTGGAACTGGCAGGGGCGAAAACAGAATCCCTCCCGGAATACGGACCCACCCCTTAAGACCAGGGCCTTTGAGCCTGGCCACTCTTCCCGCTCAGGTGATCCTCAGTTGCCGGACACAAAGCAGGCGAAAACCTATTTTTTGTTTTTCAGAAGCGCTTCCAAACCGGCTAGAGCCTTGTGCGTGGTGGTGGGTTTCTCGAAACCGGCCGGCTTTTCATCCTCATACCAGTCCTGAACCTGGTCCCGTGAATGCTCGTTGTCGTGGCAGTAGATGCACAGCAACTCCCAGTTGCTTCCATCAGTGGGATTGTGGTCATGATTGTGGTCTTTGTGGTGGACCGTGAGTTCCCGGACTTTCTTTCCGGAAAACTCCCGGCCACATCGACCGCAGACCCAGGGAAACAACTTGAGGGCCCGCTCACGGTAGGTTTTCTCTCTCAGTTCACGATTCCGCCTGGCTTCAGCAATGACCTGGTCAGTGCTTGCCGCATCTGCCGACTTTTTCTTGGGTGGCATGAAACCCTCCGGAAGAGAAGTGAGGACCGACTGCTTCGCCCCGCCAGTTCTCACCGCGCTAAAAATATTTCAAATGCCTTGCCATCCGAGAGGCTGCGATTTTGCCCTTGTTTCCAGTGAGCCATCACCGGAAGGAGCAAATTCTTTGTTTGGCCTTCACTTTCCTGCAGCCCTCCCTGTTTCCATCAGGAAACCTCCAGCAAATCGCCCACAAGTATAACCCGCTCTCCAGGTCAAATCCAGAAGGTCAAGGGAGCTTCGAGTCACAATCACTCTATGAACACCACACTGGAGATCACGGTGACATGTCCCCCTTTCCTTCCTCTGGCCACGCAGGGAAATGAGAGAGCCTCCACCACCTTCCCGCTCATGAGATAGATTTCCCTTCTTTCGTCATAGTCCTTATCGGGATCGAACTCGACTCCCAATGTTGTGGCCAGCATGGTGGAAGCCAGGTCTTCCGCAAAGTCACCCATTTCGATTTCTTCTTTTCCAAAGGCGTGGTACTCGCTGATGTACCCGTACTGATTTCTGTCCGTAGGAAATGCAATGCCCACGGAGGCTCCGATCATTCTCCCATATTCGTTTGCGCTGAGGCGCGCCATGACACAAAATGTGATCTGGCCGGGCTTCAAAAGGCGAAGTCCTTCT
Source organism: Syntrophobacteraceae bacterium (assembly GCA_003566995.1). Taxonomy (GTDB): domain Bacteria; phylum Desulfobacterota; class Syntrophobacteria; order Syntrophobacterales; family Syntrophobacteraceae; genus SLCH01. The sequence continues at coordinate 9,058 of PXBG01000067.1, read as the reverse complement.
TCGGGGTCTATGATTTCGCATTGAGGTGGAAGAATACTGGACACGCTCACGATGTTTTGCGTCTCTATGCGAGCATCGCGCAAAGCCAGTTCGTAGGATTGAAGCTCATTCTTGTGAAAACCAACGCCTTTGGTGAAAAAAGCTTTGGTGGGAACGTACATCTCAATGCTCCTGTAGGTATGGCCTCCTTTGGGCGGGTTGAACAAAGGGGCGGGCATGGCTTGGGACAAAAAGAACCATGATCACCCCATGGATCGTGATGCTCCCTTTCCCTGCTGCTTGGCCACACCACCCGTGAAAAAAGCAGGCACAAAATATTTCCCCCATGCCTGGATCCTTTGTGCCGTCCTCACTCCATGAAAAAGAAACGTGCCCAGTGGATTATGCCACTTTCATAATCTGCGTGCATGTAAATTTTTGAATCCTTTCGAGCCGGTCGTGATTTTCAGCCATTCTCCACAAAAAAGCCACCGGCTGCGAGAGGAACTGGCCTCATCAGCGGTGGCATGATCATGACCTGTGAGGGGCAATGCCTGAAGAATGGCAGGCAAACATTTTCCCTGGAGTCCGAAAGAACTTGGTTTCACTTTTTTCTTGAACTGCCGGCTCTGGAATTCCTCTTGGAAGCGCCTTTCGCTTTTTCATTCTCAGGCTTTTCCACTTCCTTTCCCCCTGGAAACAATTCTTCAAAATGAATTTCTTCCAATGCAAGTTCTGTGGGTTCCTGGTCTTTTGACCCTGGGGGAGTGATGAGATTTTCAAGGGGAGCCATGTCCTCTTCAGCCTTCCCGGCCTTTTTCCCCGGTTGCCTGGGGTTTTTGGAGCCGCTAAATGACGTTGCCTCCGAGCTTTCCAGCATCAACTCATCATCCAGGCTCTCCAGAGACCATTCTTCAGGATCTCCAGCGTCCGGGCTCCCCTTCTCATGAAGATCCACACCGGAGAAATCTTGCTCCTCCCGGAGGTCCAGGGCAGAGGAAGAAAAAAACTCATCGTCATCTTCTTCCTCAAAGGAGAGAGAGAGGTCCAGCTCTTCGGAATCTTCCACAAAACTTATGATATTGTCAGGAGATTCATCCTCCTGCCTTGCCAAGGGTGACGAGGCAAACTCACGGGAATCCTCCCCCCCCCTGGAAGGCGACCCCTCTTCCTTTTGTTCCGAAGAGGCCTCAGAATCATGTCCGTCCAGAAGGTCAAGGCCGTCTTCCATGTCAATGACGGCAAAATCATCTTGGGCTTCCTTAGCGGCTGACTCGTCCGCCTCTTCGATTTGAGCCTGTTCCCTTTTACCCACAAGAAGACCCAGAAGAAAAGGAACCTGGGGACTGAGGGTCGTGAATCCCAGAGAAGTTCGGGTTTCAGACAGATCCACGCCACATTTTCGGCACTGGGACAGGTGGTCGAAACTGATGTGATTGCATTTGTGACACTTCATAAAAGATCATCTCCCTGAAAGGCTTTTGCCCAGGTCTCCCCACAAAAACTGTGAAATGGCCAGAACAGCCACAGCAGCCGTTTCAAACCGCAAAATTCTGGGACCCAATCGCAGGGGCAAAAATCCCTTTTCTTTCAAAAACTCCACCTCACCGACGGCCCATCCACCCTCAGGGCCCACAAGGACAACAGCCCCCTGCACCTCAACTCCCTCCAGATGCTCAAAACCATTTGCAGAAAAGCCTCCTTCACGGGACACAGACCCCTCACAGGCCATCAGCCTGAAAGCCTCTCCTTCCCTTCCCCTTTCCAAACCATCAGCCAGGGCCCGCACATCTTCATAGAAGTCAATGCGGGGGACCCGGGTCCTGCCACTTTGACAAATGGCTTCCAGGCAAATTTTTTTCCACCTTTCACGTTTTTTCGCGACCTGGCTTGGAGAGAGCCCATACTGACTCCTTTGAGAACGGAATCCCACAAGTCCGCTCACTCCCAGTTCCGTGGCCTGCCTGACAACGTCGTCCATGCGATCCGAGCGGGCGAATGCCAGCCCCAGCGTGATGCGCAGGGGTGATTCGGCGTTTTGCTCCAACCACTCCACGACTCGGACTCGGAATGAATGGGAAGAGGAGTCCTCCACACGGGCAACACAACGCCCCCCGCGGCCATCCACGAGCTCCACAAATTCCCCTTTTCTGAGCCTGAGCACATTGGACGCATGATGCGAAACGTGCCGGTCCAAAGTGACGATGTCGTCAAGCTCCCCAAGGAAATCGCAAGGAACACACCTGCGTGACATGCATCCACCGAAAGTCAGGGTGAGAAAAAAAGGCCCATGTACCAGTTCAGCATCGCCTCCCCCCAAAAGAGGTATAGAATGGCCCCCATGGACAAAAAGGGTCCAAAAGGAATCATGGTGGTGCCCGCCTGCCTGCGGGAACGCAACATGGTCACCACTCCGAAAATTGTCCCCATGAGGGAGGATGCCAGCACGGTGAAAACAACACCCACCGTTCCCAGGAATGCCCCTATCATGGCGAGCAGCTTGATGTCCCCTCCCCCCATTCCATCCTGCTTGCGAAGGTACTGGTACAGAATGGCAACGAAAAAGAGCACCCCCCCTCCCACGAGCAGGCCCACAAGGGACTCTGTCCAGGTGAGGCGAACGGTGAAAAAAGAAGCGGTGAACCCCAGGACAATGCCGGGAAGGGAAAGCTTATCGGGTATGAGGAAAGTTTCCAGGTCGATGAATGCAATGACAAGGAGCAAGGACACAAACACCAGATCCGTGAAGAACTGGGGAGTGAAACCGTGCTTTTGAAAAAGCGCGTAAAAGAGGACCCCTGTCAGAATTTCCACCAAAGGGTAGCGGAAACTTATCCTTTCCGGGCAGGAACGGCATTTGCCCCGCAGAATGAAATAGCTGAGGATGGGAATGTTGTCATAGAAGCGAAGGGGCGTCTGGCATTGGGGGCAGTGAGAGGGAGGATGAGCCACAGATTTTCCTGCGGGCAACCGGCAGATGACCACATTGAAAAAGCTTCCGAGACACAAGCCAAAAAGAAACACCAGAGCGCCCAGCAACCATAGAGGCATTGTCATCCACTTTCTGTTCGATCATTCCAGACCTGAAAGTCCCACGGAGCAGGAAGCTGAGAAAAGCTGGCGCACTCACCATGATTCCAGTGCTGGAAAACATTTCCATGGACGACCGGCGAGCTTCTTCGCCCTGAGTTGAAACTCAGCTGTCCGCTTCCCCGGAGCTTTCGTCAGAATCGGGAATTTCTTCATGTTTGCAGGAGGAATTGGGGCACACATGCCTGACCCCCTGCTTTTTGGTCACTTTCTCCACCAGAACGGGGCTGCCGCAGAGAGGGCATGGCTTGGAAACGGGTTTGCCCCAGAAAGCCGTTTTGCACTGGGGGTATTTGTTACAACCATAAAATTTGCGTCCCGCCTTTCCAACCCGCTCCACCATTTCACCGTCGCACCCTTCCCGGGGACAGGGAATTCCTGTTCGGGGAGCCCGTGTGTTCTTGCAGTCAGGATATCCACTGCAAGCAAGAAAGGTGCCGTAACGCCCCCGTTTCAGGACCATGGGCAGTCCGCACTTTTCACAGGTCTCTCCCGTCGACTCCTGCTCCACGGGATGAATATTGCCTTTCTCGTCCCGTTTGTAGTCGCTGGAATAATCACACTGTGGATAACCGCTGCAGGCCAGGAAGGGGCCGTTTCTGCTCCATCGAATGTGGAGAGGGAGCTGGCACTTGGGGCAGGAAAGTTCTGTGGGCAGGCCCACACCCTTCACATTGAGCATGTTGGCCTGGGCCGACTCGAGGGTCTTGGAAAATTGTTCATAAAACTGGGAGATCAGCTCTTCATAGGAATGATTGCCGCTGGCCACCTCGTCCAGTTTCTTTTCCATCTGAACCGTAAAATCCACATCCACAATGCTGGGAAAATTCTGCTTGAGCAACGAATCAATGAGCCAGCCCAGCTCCGTGGGGAACAAACGCTGCCTGTCAAGGGAGACATACTGACGATCGAGAATGGTGGACAGAATGGTGGCGTAAGTGCTGGGTCTTCCAACACCCAATTCTTCGAGCTCCCGAATGAGACTCGCTTCCGAATAACGTGGCGGAGGTTGAGTGAAGTGCTGGTGGGGCACCATGTCGGCCAGGGTCAGTTCCTGTCCTTCTTTCAAGTCCGGAAGCACACCCTCTTCAAGGCCATTGCTCTCGCCATTTTCCACACTTTCCACATACAGGGTCATGAAACCCGGAAATTCGATGGTTGAGCCTGTGGTCAAAAAAACATAATCATCCGCGGGAATTACAACGCGGGTCTGGGCTATGACGGCGGGAGCCATCTGGCAGGCGATGAAACGCTTCCAGATGAGCGTGTAAAGCTTCAGCTGTTCCTGAGTGAGGTGAGGGGCCACCACCTCAGGAGTGAGTCTCACATCCGTTGGGCGAATGGCCTCGTGGGCATCCTGCGCCGCCGACTTGGACTTGTACCCCGCGGCCTTGGAAGGCAGATACTCTTTTCCCCACCTCTCGCCAATGTAGTCTCGCGCGGCTCGCACTGCCTCTGCCGACATTCGCGTGGAATCCGTCCTCATGTAAGTGATCAGACCCACAGCTCCCTCATCGCCGATTTCCGCTCCTTCGTAAAGCTTTTGGGCAACAGACATGGTGAGCTTTGCGGAATACCGAAGCTTTCTTGCCGCCTCCTGCTGAAGGGTGCTCGTGATGAAGGGGGGAGAGGGATTGCGTTTCCTCTTTTTTCTTTCCACCTTGGAAACTTCATAGGAAAAGGAACGAAGATGGTTCACCAGCTGAGCGGCTTCTTCCCCCGTTGAAATCTTGCACTTTCTGCCTTTGCAGCGCCACAATTGACTGGTGAAAGGACGAAGGTCCTTTTGCTGCGACTGAGCATTTTGGGAGCCGGGAAGGAATGAGGCTTCTATGGTCCAGTATTCCTCCTGCTCAAAAGCACGTATTTCCTTTTCTTTTTCGCAAATGAGCCTCAGGGCCACCGACTGAACGCGCCCCGCGCTGAGCCCCCTTTTCACCTTCTCCCAAAGAATGGGAGAGATGAGGTAGCCCACCAGCCGATCCAGTGTTCTGCGGGCCTGTTGGGCCTCATAAAGGGACCTGTCAAGGGGGTTGGGATGGGCGAGAGATTCATGGATGGCCTTTTTGGTCAATTCATAGAAGAGCACACGGTGTACAGGTTTGTCCTTGACCCCGATTTCCTCGGCAATGTGCCAGGCGATGGCCTCCCCCTCCCGGTCAGGGTCCGGTCCCAGGTAGATTTCATCCGCTTTCCTGGCTGCTGCCTGCAACTCATTGAGAACCTTTTTCTTCCCCCTGATGACCTGGTATTCCGGCTGGAACCCCGATTCTGTATCGATGCCCAGTTTGCTTTTGGGCAAATCTTTCACGTGTCCAACGGATGCTTTGACTTCAAATTCCTTGCCCAGATAACGTCCAAGAGTTTTTGCTTTTGTCGGCGACTCTACAATCAGGAGAGATTTTGACATCCATTCATCCTCATGCTCATCAACGCATTCAAATCTTTTTTTGATAACTGTCACCCATCAGTGGTGTAATTCTTTCCAGGCAGCTGATGCACAAGACCCTTCAATTCCAGCCGGAGAAGAACGGCCAGAAGCCTGGACATGGGCATTGCAACAGAACGGCTCAGGTCATCGATGTGCTTCCTTCCCTTTCCAAGGGCATCCAGAACCATGAGCTCCTCGGAATCCGGCGCCTCCCCGGGCTCCTCATGCGTCTGAACCGGGGTGCAGACCCTGGACCGGGTCAACAGGGGCCTTATCTCCTCCAAAATGTCCTCAGCCGATTCCACCAGTTTGGCCCCCTGTTTCAAAAGATTATGAGGACCCGCACTGAGAAAGCTTCCGGCCAGCCCCGGCACGGCAAAAACTTCCCGTCCCTGTTCGAGGGCCATTTTGGCCGTGATGAGGGATCCACTTCGCTGGGCAGCCTCCACCACCACCACGCCCAGAGCAAGACCGCTGATGATGCGGTTTCTGAGGGGAAAATGGCCCGCAGCGGGCTGCGTTTCCAGAGGAAACTCGCTCAAAAGGGCCCCTGACAGGGAAATCTTTTTTCGAAGGTTTTTATTGGACTGAGGGTAGTTCACATCCAATCCGCAACCCAGCACGGCGAGCGTCCTCCCCCGCCCCTGCAGAGCTCCACGGTGAGCAGCGCTGTCGATTCCCACGGCAAAGCCGCTCACGATGGTCACACCGTATTGCACCAACTGCGCACAGAGGCGCTCCGTATAGCACAAGCCCGCAGGAGATGCCATCCTCGATCCCACAACGGCCACGGCAACCAGGTCCCTCGGCTCCAGCCCGCCATGCATGAAAAGCACCGCCGGAGGATCGTGGATAGCGGCCAAATTGGAAGGATAACGGGCATCCTCGAGGGTGACAACTTCTATGTTTTCCCTCTGAAGCCGCTTCCATTCTTCCTCAGGAGAGCGAAGCATTTCCCGTTTCAAAAGGGCTCTCTTGCTTTTTTCCCGAAGACCGGGAACGGCATTCAATTCCTCTTCCGAAGCCTTCAAAACCCTGGTCGCCGATCCAAAGTGCCGATGCAGGCGCAGCAGAGAGCGGTTGCCCAATTGCTGAACCAGCTTAAGGCTGAGCCAGGCAAAACGCTCTTCACTGGATATTTTCGTCTCTTCAACAGGGCTGGCACACATAAGTCTCACTGAGCAGAATCATGACAGGCGTTTCAAGGGAAGGCGATTCACTTGCCTTTGTCTTCGTTCGGATGATAAGTACAGATGCTTTTCCCATTTGTCAAACGGGAGACCCGTCCAAACCAGTTAAAAGCGACCGGGATGGAGATCGATGGTTCCATGGAAAGTTGCCCATCCTTTCACTCCCGACCCCATTGCACTATTGATCGGCCGAAAATGCTCCCGAGATTAAAGCATTTCCGCAGAAGGCCCCTTTATGGCCAGAAAAGCATGACCATGGAATCCACACGGAAGCGAAAACCGGAACTTTTGGCTCCTGGGGGAAGCCTGGAGAAATGCAACATTGCATTTCTTTACGGCGCAGACGCCGTGTATGCGGGAGGCAAGAACTTCAGCCTGAGAGCCTTCGCCACCAATCTTGACGAAGAGGATTTGCAGAGAGCGTCCGCCCTGGCCCATTCTTTGGGGAAAAGGCTCTATGTGACCGTCAACGTCTATCCCAGGCAACATGAACTCAAAAACCTCGTCAAGCACCTGAAAACGCTTGAAGACATAGGCGTGGACGCCATCATCGTGAGCGACCCGGGAACGATCCTGCTGGCAAGGAAACACGCTCCCAGCCTTTCCATTCATCTCAGCACTCAGGCCAACACGACCAACTCCATGAGTGTCCGATTCTGGGAAGAACAGGGAGCCCAGAGAGTGAACCTCGCCCGGGAGCTCGCTTTTGAAGAAATCAAGCTGATCCGGCAGCACTCCAGCGTTGAACTGGAAACCTTCGTGCACGGCGCCATGTGCGTCTCATATTCGGGACGATGCCTTTTGAGTGCTGCCGTGAGCGCCAGAAGCGCCAACAGGGGCGAGTGTTCCCAGCCCTGCCGCTGGTCTTATCGACTGGTGGAAGAAAAAAGACCCGGTCAGTATTTCCCCATTCTGGAAGACTCCATGGGAACCTACATTTTCAACTCCAAGGACCTGTGTCTTTTGGAAGAAATGGGAAATCTCATGGCCGCAGGCCTGGACTCCTTCAAAATCGAAGGAAGAATGAAGGGGGCCCTTTATCTGGCGGCTGTCACTCGCGCTTATCGCCAGGCAATCGACTGCTGCTGGGAAAACCCCGAAGCTTTTGCTCCTTCCCCGGAGTGGATCACCGACCTGAACCAGATAAGCCACCGACCTTACAGCAAGGGCTTCACCTTTTCACACAATGAGGTGGACTCGGGGGGAGTTGATTCGGAGACACCCATCATCAAAACTCACACTCTGGCGGGAATTGTGCGGCAGGTCTTTACGGTTCACTGCGCAGAGTCTTCGGGGTTCCCGATCCTCCTTGAAACCAGGTCCCGCCTGTTCAAAGGGCAAGTCATCGAGTTCCTTTTTCCGGATGGTGACACCATCCCTTTCCAGCTGGATGAATTCCAGGACGGGGAAAAAAACTTTCTGCAGGTGGCTCATCCCAACACGAAAATTTATTTCACGACGCCTTTCAGGCCCGTCGAGCTGCAGGTGGTCCGCACCCTTCTTTTTGAAGGAGATGAAGCCCTTCGGCACAAAGCGCCCTGATGAGCATCGCCAAAATGAAAAGACCAACCCGGCTGTCACGGCTGAGTCGGTCTTTTCACTCCCAATCTGTCTCACACGAAAGAACATGCATTCACTGGCAAATCGGGCACCAAGCCATCATATGCATGCAATTCCTTCTCATTTCTTGGTGGTTTTTGCACTCGTGGTGCTCTTTTTCTTTTTCTTGGTGTCGGACTTTTCAGTTTTTTCCTTTGTCTTGGTGGACTTGGTTTTTTTGGATTTGGTTTGCTTTTTCGCAGGAGCGTCCTTTTTGGCTTTCTCGCTTTTTGCAGGAGTTTCCTTGGGCAGTTCAGGGGAAGCTTCCCCCCCGGAGGGGGCATCCTGTGCTGCTTTTTCTTTCACTTCCTCCTTGGGTGTGGCGGGCACGGCATCATCACCGGCAGGAGCAACTCCAGAAACTGCCGGTTCGGCCACTGCCTCAGGTTCCCCTGGCTCGCTCGCAACGGGAGGTTCCCAAACGGGGGCGGCATCCGCGGGAACTTCCCCGCTTTCCGCAACTTCCTCCGCTTCAGCCGCAGCTTCGGGCTGCAGTTCTTCCGAAACCCGGGAAACCTCCGATTCCTCCATCACTTCAGGCTCGGGGAATGCATCGGACACAAATTCTTCCTCTGCAGGGGCGTCAACCTCCTCCGCCTCTGTTTCCAAAGACCCTGGCAAATCCCCCGCGGGAGGCTCCCAAACGGGGGCGGCATCCGCGGGAACTTCCCCTCTTTCCGCAACTTCCTCCGCTTCAGCCGCAGCTTCGGGCTGCAGTTCTTCCGAAACCCGGGAAACCTCCGATTCCTCCATCACTTCAGGCTCGGGG
>PXBG01000148.1 GCA_003566995.1 Syntrophobacteraceae bacterium | reverse complement strand
CCAAACCCCCTCCTCCCTCTCCTTCCTGCTCTGGCCGGCTCGGCTCCGGCACGCTCCATGGGATCGGTCAGCGCCCTTCTCAAGGATTGTGGGCAATGGTTTTTATCAATTGCATCTTGGCAGGATGCGCGTTGATCCACCAGTTCGTCCCTGGGCAATGCCCAACCTGCCCTGCCTTCCACAGGGGGATTTGAGCATGCAGGAATTCCTTCGCGTCAAGACTGTTCAGGAGGTTTTGGAAATCATTCGCGGCTTTGAGCCTCTGGGGATCGAACGGGTTTCCCTTTGCCGCTCCTACGGAAGAGTCATGGCTTCGCCCCTGGACTCCCCTGAACCCGTGCCCCATTTTTCCAGATCAACGATGGACGGTTATGCGGTCCGGTCCAGGGACACCTTTGGCGCTTCGGAAACTCTGCCGGCGCTTCTGGAGGTCTCGGGAGAGATCTTCATGGGAGAGGTGGCCTCCCATTCCCTTCAGAACGGAAAGGCCATGGTCATCCCCACCGGTGGCATGCTCCCCCAGGGTGCTGATGCCGTGGTCATGGTGGAGTACACTCATCTTCTCGATGAGAAAACGGTGGAAGTCACAAGGCCTGTCGCTCCCGGTGAAAACGTCATCGGTGCGGGTGAAGACATCGCCCGAGGCCAGCGGCTCTTTGAAAAGGGGTGGATTCTGAGGCCTCAGGATGTGGCCTGCCTTGCAGCGGTGGGAGTTGGACAAGTCCCCCTCATGGCCAGACCCAGAGTGGCCGTGATTTCCACGGGAGATGAGATTGTTCCCGGTGATGGCGGGGAGCTTCCGGGGGGCAAGGTGAGGGACATGAACACTTATTCCCTCAAGGGGCTGGTGAAAGAAGGGGGCGCCATTGTGGGCACGTGCATGATTCTCAAGGACGACCTGAAAAGCATGGTCCACACGTGTCGGGATCTTTTTGAGAGCCACGACGTGATTCTTTTTTCGGGTGGGAGTTCCGTGGGGGCCAGGGACTACACCCTGAAAATTGTGGAGTCCTTTGAAGATGCGCAGCTGTTCGTTGCGGGTGTGGCCATAAGACCGGGAAAACCCACCATTCTGGCCCGGATGGGTCCAAAAATCTTCTGGGGCCTTCCAGGTCATCCCTTTTCCGCCATGATGGTCTGCCGCCTCCTGGTGGTGCCCATGCTCCATGTTCTGCAAGGAAAAAAAACGAAACAGGGCCCCTTTGAAAACCCGGGCACTGTGCCGGCTTTGCTGGAGCGAGCGTTGCCATCCGTTCATGGCCGCACGGACTGTGTTCCTGTGAAGCTGAAAGAAAGCAGCGATGGGCACACTGCGGAACCGCTTTTTGGCAGATCGGCCATGATCAGCGTTCTTGTGAAAGCAGACGGCTACGTGGTCATCTCCGAGCACGACGAAGGCCTGGATCGTGGCGCGCTCGTGGACGTCCACCTGTTCTCGGCCCTTTGATCCCCCTCTGTCCGGGGACCCTTTTTACTCCATGAAGTGCTCTGAGCCATGAGCCTGCATCAGCGGTTCCACGTCTTCCACATCCATTTCCACACTCACCGATTTTTCTATAAGGTCCAGGCTCACCACCAGCCGCCCTTTCCTGCTGTTCTGACGCAGCAGAATGCCCCGGCATCCCTCCAGGGGTCCCCTGGCCACCCGCACCCAGTGGCCTTCTTTCAAGTAGGCGTGGGGACTCAGAGTTTCGGGGGATCGCAGCAAAGTTTCCAGATTTCGAACCTGGCTGTCGGGTATGGGCAGGGGTCCTTCGGAATTGCTCAAAACGGCGACGGTTCCGGGCACACGCAATACCCTGTGGCTGGTGTAATTGTCCAGGATCGTGTTCAGGAACACATACCCCGGGAAAAGGGGGACCTGGATCCTTTTGCGCCGGTCTTTACGGCGGCTCCATGTCTCCATTAAGGGAAGCAATGCGTGGATGGATTTTTCCTGCAGCCTTTTGGCCACCTCCTTTTCGTGGTTCACTTGCACATAAAGTGCAAACCAGGCTTTTCTGTCTCCGCAGAGCCTGGGGAAAATGAGGGGTCCCCTCTGTGCTTCAGGGCCAGGATGTGCATTTTGATTTCCCGCAACGTCACGATGAGATTTCATGCCTGTCAACTCTGATGAATTTTTGAAGGGGGCCAATGGGACACACGCTCGCCTGAATTTCAAGTGTCTTTCTTCCGCATGGAACAGCCCTGCTCCCATGACCGAAATGTGGAAGGAGTTTTACTCCGGTCATGGAGGTGGACTTTTTGAATCAAAAGGTTTTGTTCTCACGGGTCTTTCCTTTGTGGACGCCGACACGTTTCGGTGTTTTTCTATGATGCATCCGGGATCCCAGGGGGTTGGAATCCGAAGAAGCCTGTCCCGCCTGTCCGAATAGACCAGGAAACCCTTTTCCAGGGCATGGTGAAAAAGGTCCCTTGTGAGGTTCACGTCCAGGGTGCAGTAATCGACGAGAAGGTCCCACCGCCCTTGCCGAAACCAGTTGACAGCCTGAATTCCGTCCGAAGACTTGGGACGACCGAGAGTCTTCTGAGCCAGGTGTTCCAGGCTCAGTCGAAAGCCCAGGCTCTTTCGAATTTCAGCGAGAAGATCCAGGGTGGGAAGGGAGTGAAGATCAAAGGGTGTGTAGGCCTTCAAAACGGCATAGTCAAACTGAGAAATGTTGAAGCCCACCACCAGGTCCAGCTTCTGAAGATCTTCCACCAGGGTCGGCACGTCCTTTTCCCCGTATACCCTGTAACTGTCCGTGAGGCTCTCGTAGAGGACCGCAACAGAGACCCTCATGAGGTGCTTATTGTGCCATCCTCCAACCTCCTGTGCAAGTCTCTGCGTTTCCAAATCCAGAAAACCGATGTGGTAGGACTCTGAAGGCGGCGGCGCCGTGTCCTGCGAGGGCAAAGGGTCTTCCTGGCCTGACGGATTCCTGTGCCATTGGGGAAGGGCCCGGTCACCGAGCAAATAGTGCAGGACAGCAAGGGACGCTTCTTTGTCCAAAGGTTTGTTGCCTGACCCGCACTTTGGGGAGTGTATGCAGGCGGGGCAGCCCCATTCGCAGCCACAGGACCGGATCAGTTCTTTCGTCTTCTGCAGGAGCTCTTCAATGATTTCAAATCCGCGCGCAGCCAGCCCAATTCCTCCGGGGTAGCCATCATAGATGAAGACGGCACCTTTTTGAAGTTGAGGATGCATGGGGATGGAGATGCCCCCGATGTCGCCGCGGTCGCAAAGGGCGAAGAGTGGAAAGACGCTGATGAGAGCGTGTTCCACCGCGTGGATTCCTCCCATGAAGTGAAGTTTTGAAGCTTGTACGGATTTTTGCACCGAAGGTTCGATCTCCACCCAGAATCCCACGGTTTCAAACGTCTGGGGCGGCAGTTCCAGGGTGTTCGTTCCCAAAAGTTCCTGGGAAAACAAGCGCCTTTTTTCATAGCTCAAAATATATTCGGTGACCCGAAGCCTGCCCATTCGGACCACGAAGTTTGCCACCGGTTTGGAGGCCAGGTATTCCAGGATTTCCGTTTCCTTTTCCGACTTGACTCTGGTGTAGTAGGGAGCCTGGCTTGGAGAAACGGTGATGACCCGCTTCAACAGGTCCAGGCTGTCCACGTGGTACGTTTCTCCCCGGTGCAGATAAACTGCGCCGGGGTGGCATTCTTTCAGTGCCCGGATGCCCTCGCTTTTTCCCAGGGGAACCTGTTGGGGGGAATCGGGGCTTTTTTTGACGATGGTGTAGGATTCTCCCACAGACCGGATGTCCACGTTGCGATGAGGGGTCTGTCGCGCGCTGAGGATTTCTGTGCCATCCACCGTTTCCAGAAGGCGACCTTCCACCAAGAGTTTCCTGAGAACCTTGCGGGCAGCATCCTCTTGCCGTGAAAGTTCCCCGCGTCCAATGGGAAGCTCGGCCGCTGAACAGGGCAGATGAGCTTTGAGAATTTCCTCATTGAGGGGGTTGATGATCGCCACCTCGTAATGCGTGGAGAGAAACTGTTCGGGATGCTGGGAAATATAGTGGTCCAGTGCATCCGCCTGCGGGATGAGAATTATGGCCGATTCCTGACCACTGCGTCCCACACGGCCCCCTCTCTGCCATGTGGTCATGACCGTCCCCGGATACCCCACCAAAATGCAGAGGTCCAGGCCGCCGATGTCGATTCCAGCTTCCAGGGCGCTGGTGGAAATCACCGCATCAAGCTCTCCGCCGGAAAGTCGCTGTTCGATGCTCCTGCGCTCTTCGGGCATAAAACCCGCGCGGTAGGAGCTCACGCGTTTTTTGAGGGCAGGTGACGCACGAAGCACATCCATGTGGACGAGTTCCGTGAGCTTGCGGGATTGGGTGAAGGCAATGGTTTTGAGACCCATTTGAGCTGCCCTGGCAATGAACCGTGCGGCCAGGCCCGAAGGCTGGCCGAAGCTGCCCTCTTCTGTCTCCATAAAAACGAAATGGCGCCTGGGCTGAGGGGCTCCCGGGCTGTCCACGAGGCGAACGGCCTCTGCTTCGACCCCCAGAAGTTGGCCTGCCAGCTGCCCCGGATTGGCGATCGTTGCGGACAGGAAAGTGAACTGAGGCCGGCTTCCATAATGATGACAAATGCGCAGAAGACGTCTCAGAATCTGCCCCACGTGACTTCCGAACACCCCTCGGTATGTGTGCATTTCGTCGAGCACCACCCATTGAAGGTTTTCCCAGAAGTTTTGCCATTTGGAATGAAAGGGCAGCAGGGCATAATGGAGCATGTCGGGGTTGGAGAGGAGGATATGGGGTGGATTTTGGCGAATTTTGGACCTGAAGTGGGGAGTGGTGTCGCCGTCATAGGTGTCAGCGCGAAAACGGCACCGGGAATCGGACGATTCCACCAGGTTCAGAAAGGCCGAAAGGTTTTGGAGCTGATCACGGCTCAGGGCTTTGATGGGAAAAAGATAAAGAGCGTGTTGCGGCCCTTTCCTGATCAGGGATTCCACCACGGCCAGATTATAGATGAGGGACTTTCCACTGGACGTGGGAGTGGCGACCACCACATGGTTTCCCTTCCGTATCTGGTCGATGGCAGCGGCCTGGTGGCTGTAGAGTCTGGTGATTCCCTGTTGAGTGAGGGCCTCCTCCAGAGGGGGGGGAAGGGGCGCTGCCAGTTGGCCGTGCCGGGGCTGGCTATGGGGAAGAATGGCATGGTGGGCAACTTTGAAGTTGGGCCATTTTCGGGTCAGGAGTTCCTTCAAGAAATTTTGAATCACAATGGGTGCTCCTCAGGGTCCTCGCCGTCAGTTATCATGCACAAGGTAAGGTATCCCAATGCCCATGCGGGGACAAGCTTGAATACTTGAAGGGGGGGTGCTCGCCTTGGGGGGGGGGTGACCACTTCTTGTTCCCGAAACATTTCTTGGGCGTTGATCCATCAAGGGATTCAAACGCTCTGTGATCATGATCGGAGGTGAAGCATGGAAGGATCCTATTTGAAACTTTGGCGTCAGGGAAAGCTGGAAGAGAGGATTCACAGGGGGCTTCAGTGGATGAACCGGTGCACGCTTTGTCCCCGTTTGTGCAAGGTGAACAGGAATGAAGGGGAGGCGGGTTACTGCCGCACTTCCCGGCAGGCCAGGGTGGCCAGCTATGGACCCCATTTCGGGGAAGAGCGGCCCCTGGTGGGGCAGAAAGGTTCGGGAGCCATATTTTTTTCCTACTGCAACCTGGGCTGTGTCTTTTGTCAGAACCAGGAAATCAGCCACGGCGGCGAGGGAGTGCATGTGGGGCCCGAAACTCTCGGTGACATCATGATCTCCCTTCAGGAGCGCGGTTGCCACAACATCAATTTTGTCACCCCGACCCACGTTGTTCCCCAGATCCTCGAAGCCCTTCCCCATGCCATTGAAAAGGGACTGAAAATACCTCTGGTGTACAATTGCGGGGGGTATGAACGCCCCGCAGCCCTCAAGCTCCTGGAGGGCATCGTGGATCTGTACATGCCGGACTTCAAGTTCTGGGACGCTCACGTGGCTGAAAAACTTTGCGGAGCGTCAGACTATCCGGAACGGGCGCGAGAATCCCTTTTGGAAATGCACCGGCAGGTGGGGGAACTGCAGTGGGATGAAAAGGGTGTCGCTCAAAAGGGGCTGCTGGTGCGCCATCTGGTCATGCCCGAAGGGCTTGCAGGGACGGAGGGCATTGTGCGGTTCATTGCGGAAAAAATTTCACCCCGCACGTACGTCAACATCATGAGCCAGTATCATCCCTGTGGAGAGGCTTGGAAGATGCCCGAGATCGCAAGAAGGGTCACGGGCCCCGAGTTCGAGGCCGCCCTCGATGCGGCGGCACGCGCAGGTCTGGAGCGCCTCGACGATCGCTATAAACATTGGGTCGATATTTATATGGAATGAAAGGCCCCTCAGCTTTTGCCTTCCTGTTTTTCAAAAAAAAGAACCGCGATTTTCCCTTTCCCCTGGCTTCCCCAAAATTCGGCCGTTCTATGGCATGTTGATTGCTCTGCACTGAATGAACCGGCTTGTCCGGTTTGTTCAGTGAAAAGCGGCCGGCCCCTGGACTTTCACCAGGACCAACGCTTCCCTGATCTGGTTGAGCTCAATACCGGTTCGCCATTCCCCGGGGGCTGTTCCACGCACGGGGGGATGGGGGGCATGGCGTCACTGCCGCCCCAAGACAATTACGTTTTTGAGTTTCCGGTGGAAGGGGGAAAACCATTGGCGGCCGAGGGGCTTTCAGGAGTGAAGAAGCAGCGGGGAAGGTTTTGAGTGAACTGAGGGCCTTTGATGGGGCTGCACGATTTTTATGTCGGTCTTTTGACGTTTTTCATGGAAAGGGGAAGGCGCGGCCGTGTGGGAGCCCTTTGCCCGAGGATTGATCAGGAAGGCCGGGGGGCGGTGCCCCGGCATTCTGGAGTGAGAGAGATTCATGGCGAGAATTGATGCGTTCTTCAAATTGATGAATGAGCAGAAGGCCTCGGATCTTCACCTGGTTTCGGGCCAGCAGCCGGTGCTGCGGATCCGTGGGGATATGGAGCGTGTGAAGTTCAGGACCCTGGATGACGATGAATTGAGGACCATGCTCTATGAGATCACTCCCGAAGACAAGATCAAGATTTTCGAGGAAACGGGGGACCTTGATTTTTCTTATGAAATAACGGGCCTTGCCAGGTACCGGGCTAATTTTTTTCGCCAGAAGAATGGCATCGGGGCGGTTTTCAGGGAAATTCCCAGTGAAATTCTCTCGGTGGATCATCTGGGCTTGCCCCCTGTTGTGTCCCAGCTGGCCAAGCTTCCGCGGGGCCTCGTTCTCGTCACCGGACCCACGGGAAGCGGAAAATCCACCACCCTGGCTGCCGTGGTGGACGAAGCCAATCGCAAGCGAAAAGATCACATCATCACCATCGAGGATCCCATCGAATTTGTGCACACCAGCAAGAGTTGCGTCATCAACCATCGGGAGGTGGGAACTCACACGGAAAGTTTTTCGTCGGCACTCAGGGCTGCCCTGCGCGAAGACCCGGACATCATTCTCGTGGGGGAAATGCGTGACCTGGAGACCATGCGGCTGGCACTGGAAGCGGCCGCAACGGGACACCTCGTTTTCTCGACCCTGCACACCATTGGCGCCGCCAAGACGGTGGATCGCATCATCGAGGTTTTTCCCACGGGGGAGCAGCCTCAAATCCGCTCGACCCTGGCTGACGGACTGCGTGCCGTGCTTTCTCAGGCTCTTTTCAAGAGAGCGGACGTCAAGGGCCGGTGTGCGGTCCTTGAAATCATGATCGCAACACACGCTGTGCGCGCCATGATTCGCGAGGGAAAAACACACCAGATACCTTCAGCCCTTCAAACGGGAAAAAAGTATGGAATGCAGACGCTGGATGACGGAATATTGAGCCTTTTGAAAGCTGGCAAGATCCATCCTGAAGAGGCCTACAACAAGTGTGTGGAGAAGGAGAAGTTTCGCCCCTATCTCACGGAAGCCCCCGCTGATTTCACCGAGGTGTGAGGGGACGAGGGAGAAGTGTCTTGAGACGTGCTGAATTCGATTCCGTGCTGCTGAACATTCTGGATGAAAATCCCGGGGCTTCAGACATCAACTTCACCGTGGGCAAACCTTTGCAGGCGGAAGTGGATGGTGTGCTCAGACCCGTGGGCAGGAAGGTGGGCATCGATGCATTGACCCCTTTTCACACGGAAACCTTCATGCTCAACCTCGCGGGCAATGACACGAGAAGCATTCACCAGCTTCTCAGCCATGGTTCATGTGACCTCTCCTACCATCTGCCCGGACGGGCAAGATTCAGGGTCAACATATTTTCACAGAGAGGCACCTATTCCATCGTCATGCGGCAGCTTCCCACGAAAATTCCCAGCCTTGAAGATTTGGGCATGCCTCCCGTCTTCAAAAACGTGGCCCAGGAGAAGTATGGCATTGTCCTGGTGACGGGTTCCACGGGAAGTGGAAAATCCACAACCCTTGCGGGTATTTTGAACGAGATCAACAGAAAAAGGGCTGTCCACGTGGTCACTTTGGAAGACCCTGTGGAGTTCGTGCATTCCCAGATGAAGGCCACCTTCAATCAGAGAGAGCTGGGACTGGATTTCGACAGTTTCGCCAATGGATTGCGCGCAGCCCTGAGACAGGCGCCCAAGGTGATTCTTGTGGGGGAGATGCGTGACCGGGAGACGGTGGAAATCGGCTTGAGTGCGGCCGAGACGGGCCATCTTGTCTTCAGCACGTTGCACACCATCGATGCAGGGCAGTCAATCAACCGCCTCGTGGGCATGTTCGATCTGGAAGAAGAAAAGCTCATCCGCATTCGGCTGGCAGACACCCTTCGATGGGTCATTTCCCAGAGGCTGCTGCCCAAAACGGGGGGAGGGAGAGTGGCGGCCATGGAGATCATGGGAAACAACCTGAGAGTCAAGGACTGTATCCTCAACGGCGAGTCCGAGGGCAAGACCTATTATGAAATGATGCAGCAGGCCCGTCCCTTTGGCTGGACCACTTTTGACGACTGCATCACAGACCTCTATCAAAAGGGGAACATCGACGAAACCACCGCCCTCGCTTATGCGTCAAAGCGGGCGGTGGTGAATCGGGGCATCGATCAACTGAAGGCCGCAAGAGGGGAAAAGACCACGGACATTGACGGCCTCAAAATCGATGATGAATACTGCAAGCGAATTCGATGAGTTTCTCATGGAAAACCTGAACGTTTCTTACATTTTGGAAATCACACTTTCTTTGCCAGGACCTTTCCCCCGGTAAAAATTCCTTCACTCACGCTCAACAGCTTGACCTGACTTAAATATCCGATCATCATGGATCCTTAGTGTGGTGTTTCCATCCTCATGAGCATGTGGAGCGGAAGTGCGTCGTTGTTTTTCAACCGCTCTTCCCCAAAGACGCAGGATCAACATTTTTCGAAAGATGCCTCATTTTATGAAAGTGAAGGACATAGGAGAATTTGGACTCATCGGACGCATTGCCTCTGCCCTGCCTCCCCCTCCGAGCCACGTGGTGGTGGGCATCGGTGATGACGTGGCCGTCCTCGATGGCCTCAACGGAGACTATCTCCTCGCCACTGTGGACGCTCAGGTGGAGGGAGTGCATTTTCGCTTTGAAACCACCACCCCGTACCAGTTGGGGAGAAAAGTGGTGGCCATCAACGTGAGCGATTTGGCGGCCATGGGAGGTGCCCCTCTCTGGGCTCTCGTGTCTCTCATTCTGCCTTCCGACACTCAAGTGGGCTGTGTGGATGAGCTCTACAGGGGAATGGGCGAAGAAATTCAGAAATGGGGAGGAAGCATTGTGGGGGGCAATGTGAGCAAAGGCCAGTCGGGTGTTGCCATTGATTTTTGCCTGCTTGGCCGTGTTCCCAGAGAGAAGGTGCTCCTTCGCAGTGGAGCAAAAAAGGGAGATGTGGTCATGGTCACGGGAACGCTGGGCGATTCCAGAGCGGGCCTGGAGTTGCTCACCCGCGATCACGGCGCCGTTTCCCCCGAAAGCCGCGCGAAGGTGTTGGAGAGTCACCTGACTCCGCGTCCACGCCTTCGGGAGGGTCAGAAGCTCGCTGAAATGGGGAAGGTCACGGCCATGCTGGACGTGAGCGATGGATTTCTGGGTGATCTGCACCATCTTTGCGATGCCAGTGGGGTGGGGGCGGAGATTTATCTTGAAAAAATACCCGTGAGCCTTGCGTGTGTGGAGGTGGCGCGCTGTTCGGGAGCCGACCCTCACCTTTGGGCGCTCACGGGGGGTGAAGATTACGAACTCCTGTTCACGGTGCCGGCCCGTTGTGTTGAAGAGGTGCGGAACACGCTCGCTGAGTCAACGGGTGTCCCGTGCCGTTCTGTGGGTATTGTTCGGGGCGGGGCGGACGGAATCCGGCTGAAGGATAAAGATGGAAAGATCCTTTCCCCTTCTCGCGCAACGAAAGGGTGGGACCATTTCGTTCCCTCCTGATGGGGTGTATGTTGCGGTTCCTGAAGTTGTGGCCCTTGCAGAGTGTTCGGATATACCCGGCATGTGAATGGATTGTATGACAGGGGCAGCCGAAGGCTGTTTCATAGAATGGGGTGAAAGGATGAAAATACCGCGTGTTTTGACCATTGCCGGCTCTGACTCCAGCGGAGGTGCGGGTATTCAGGCGGACCTCAAGACTTTCAGTGCGCTGGGCACTTTTGGAATGAGCGCCATCACGGCCTTGACCGCCCAAAACACCATGGGTGTGCGGGGGGTTGTGGAAGTTGACCCGGATTTTGTGGCCCTTCAGATCCGTGCCGTTGTCACCGATGTGGGGGTGGATGCGGTCAAAACGGGGATGCTCTCCAGTGCCGACATCGTATGGGCGGTGGCATGGGAGCTGAGAAAGCTGCAGGTGACAAACATCGTGGTGGATCCCGTGATGGTCGCCAAAAGCGGCGACACCCTTCTCAGGAAAGAGGCGGTGGAATCCATGATCAGCCAGCTCTTTCCCCTTGCGACCGTTGTGACGCCCAACCTTCATGAGGCAGCGGCCCTGGTGGATTTTCCCGTTGGGGATGTGGCGGCCATGAAGAGGGCGGCTCAAAAGATCAAGGAGTACGGGCCGGAATTTGTGGTGGTGAAAGGGGGACACCTTGAGGGAACACCCATGGATCTTTTGTACGATGGAAAAAATTTCAGGGAATTTTCCAACATACGCCATGAAACACCCCACACTCACGGGACGGGATGCACTTTTGCTTCGGCCATCGCCGCGTGCCTCGCACGCGGCATGAACATGGAAGAAGCCCTCTCCCTGTCGAAAACCTACATCACGGGAGCCATTGCAAAAGGGCTTCCCCTGGGAAGAGGGCACGGGCCCGTGCACCACTTTCATCAGCTTTATCCCCTGGCCGGACTGGATTTTGAGCTGTCATGAGTTTTTTGAAGGGGTTTTGGGCGGCATGGAAAGGCCATCGCATCTTTTTTCTTCAAAAAGGAGGTGCCTTTTCACGGTGCTTTTGACTCATGCGTGTGGCCCATGGAATGCTCCATTCCCTGACTTCACGAGTGACAAACCCATTTGCCATCGACCAGGTGGCAAATGCCCGCCACCTGTTTCAGTTCCACCACAAAGGCGACACCCGCTCCGGGCTTGTTCAGCCCTGCAGACTCGAGAATGGCGGAGAGCACTTTTTCCGTTTTTTCTTGAGGAATGGCCGTGAGCACAATCTCTTTTTCGGGCTCTATGGGGATTCCCAAAAGGGTTTTGGTTTCGTGGATGCCCGCGCCGCGTCCCATGATGGTCGTGCCCCCTTCAGCTCCGGCGGCCTTCGAAGCCTTCAAAACCATCTGGGAGCTTCCTTTGTTGACAATGGTGATGATCAGGTCGTAAGAGGTCTTTTCTGTCATGCTCTTTTCCTTCTTCGCAATGTGTAGAACATCCCCAGGATCATGACCGAAAGAATGGGGGCGAGGGCAACCAGCGCGATGAGCCCGAATCCATCGGCTATGGGGTCCCGGTCCTCCATGACCGTGGCGATTCCAACGGCTGTGGCAAGCACAAAGGTGACGGTCATGGGACCCGTGGCGACGCCTCCCGCATCGAAGGCGATGGAGGTGAAAGTCGGGTCGGAAAATTTTAGCAGAATGAGGACCAAAAGGTAGGGGGGAATCACCAGGTAGAGAATGGGGATGCCATAGAGGATACGGGCCATGCCCAGCGCCATCACAACGGAAACCCCCAGGGCGAGTGTGAGAAGGATGATTTTTGCTCGAATGGATCCCCCCGAGGTTCTTTCCACTTCATAGCTGAGAATTTGAACGGCCGGTTCGGCAATGGTGGCCACAAAACCAAGGGCAAATCCAATGGGGATGATGATCCACTTTGTTTCCAGGGATCCCAGAACACCCCCCATGGCGCTTCCCACGGGGAGAAAACCCACCTTGACCCCCTGAAGGAACAGGATGAGACCTATGAAGGTCAGCACCATCCCTTTCAGGAGATTTTTCACGTATTGAGCGGGCAGTTTGAGAAAAAAGAACTGAAAGCCCAAGAAAAACACCACCAGCGGCCCCATGGCCACAAGCACTTCCGCTGTCACCGCCTGAAAATGCAGGAAATCGAGCAGTTCAGTCATTGGTAGATCACTCCGAGAACCATGACGGCAAGTATGGGGCCAATGGAGGCGAGGCCCACGAGCCCGAAGCCGTCGGAGATGGATGACCTGCCACCCAGGACGGAAGCCGTGCCGATGCCGAGAGCCAAAATGAAGGGCACGGTCACGGGGCCCGTGGTGACGCCTCCCGCATCAAAGGAAATGGGCACAAAGTGGACAGGGGTGAAAAAAGAGAGGATCAGCACGGCCGTGTAACCTGCAGCGAGCAGGTATGCGATGGGAATGCCGAGGATGATGCGAAGTATGGCCATGGACACGAAAACGGCCACACCAAGAGCCACCGCCAGAATGAGAATGTTTCTGGGGATCTCCCCCTGGGAGACCAGATCCACCTGGTACGCCAGCACTCTCACGTCGGGTTCGGCCACGGTCACCACAAAACCCAGGGTGAAGGCAACGAGAAGGATCACAACGAGGGGAGCCTCCTGGGGAAGCCTGGACCCGATGGTTTCGCCCATGGGCAGAAACCCCAGTTTGACTCCCTGGAGAAAGAGAGTGAGGCCCAGCATCACCATGAATGCGCCCACAAGAAAACGGAGAAAATCGACCAGGGGCAGCGAAATCAAGACCACCTGAAGGATGGTGACCACCAGCGTGATGGGCATGACCGCCCTCAGCACCTCGTACAGGTTGTCCTTGAAACGGATCGACATAAGGACCTCTCTTCAGTGGAGCCGGATGAAAACACTTTCCCGCGGATGTGCTCCAAAATAGGCCAAAGGACCGGGTTGTGCAACTTCTATCGGTTTGGGCCCTTGAACCTCTTTGGCGGGAGCGGTGCCCCCGGTCCCGTCAACGCTGTTGAATCAACGGATTGCGTGTTACCCTGTCCTGTGACATCCGCGAAATGGGGAGAGGGTCAGGGTGGAAAAGCTTGAGTCAACAGCGTTGCCGGGTCCCGCGAGGTGGACTTGCCCTCACAGGGTATGAGAAAATAAAAAATCGTTCTGATCAAGTCTTTTTCAGGTAAAAACCTGTGGAGCGATCCTTTTTCGCTCCCATTGGGAGATTTGTTCCATTTCAATCCTACAGGAGACTGCGATGGCGGAAATTCAGGTGATGATTCCTTCCGGTGACATTTCCCTGGAATCATCCTTTGAGGAAAGGCCCGGGAGGGATGCCGGCGTCCTGCTGCACCCTCACCCTCTGTATGGCGGCGACATGGAAAACAATGTGGTGGTGACCGTGAAAAAAGGCATGAACGAAAAGGGGTGGTCCACACTGCGCTACAATTCCAGGGGCGTTGGAAAAAGCGGCGGCTCCTATGACCATGGGGAGGGAGAGTCCCGGGACCTCCTGCACGTGGTCGAACACCTCAGGGAAAAGCTGCCCGGATCACGTGTGCACGTCGCCGCTTATTCCTTTGGAGCCTGGGTGGCTCTCAAGGCCATTGTGGAAAAAGACTGCACGCCCGAAAGTCTTCTCCTCGTTTCTCCCCCCGTGGATTTTGTGAGCTTTGAAGGCCTTTCCCTGCCCTCCGTTCCCTGTCTGGTCATCGCAGGGGATATGGACGATCTGTGTTCTCCCGGATCCCTGAAGACCTGGATGAAGCGCGCGCTGGAAGACAATGAACACGCGCACTTGCAGTTCATTGGCCGATGCGATCACTTCTTTCGGGGCCGGGAAAGTGAGCTCCTGGAGCTCGTGCGACAGTTTGCGGGGAAAGGGTCAGACCGTCAATGATCCCGGAAAAACCTCGAAGCGATCTCATTGAGTTCGTCCCGGCACTCCACATGGAGCGCGTGACCTGCCCCCGGGCACTCGACCAGTTTGGAACCTTTGATGTGCTCGTGGAGGTGATGGGAGTTTTCCGGGGGAACGAGAAGGTCATGGGTGCCCGTGACGATCATTGCGGGTGATTTGATTTCCTCGAGGCGATGATGGACATCGTGATTGGCTATGGCGCGCAGCTGGGCCTCGAAGGCCCAATGTTTCTGTGAAGGTGCCCGAAGGTGCACTTCACAGTAGCGATCGATTTCAGTGGGATTTTTTTCCAGAAAGGTTCCGCTGAAAAACAATGGCAGGTTTTTGCGCAGGATTTTTTCGCGGGAAAGGCCCTCGTTGTGTATGAGGGCTTCCAGCACCTCAGGTTTGGGAAGTCTCTTGACCTTCCCTCCGCAGTGAGTGCATGCAAGGACCATGGCCGGCACACGATGGGGTGCCAGAAGAGCCAGTTCCTGGGCGATCATTCCTCCCATGGAAATTCCCAGAAGGAATGCGGAGCGTATGCGCAGATGATCGAGCAGGGCGAGAATGTCTTCGGCAAAGTCCTGCATGACGTAAGGACCCGGAGCCATGGAGGACCGTCCTGCGCCTCGGTTGTCCAGGGTGATGACCCGAAAGTCCTTTTCAAAATATGGAATCTGGCCGAACCAGGACCAGCAACCCCCTGACAGGCCGCTGATCAGGAGCAGGGGAGGGCCACTGCCCCGGGTTTCATAGTAAATCCGGACCTCTTTGTTCTCAACGTAGGGCATAGGGGTGACTCCTTGGTTTTCACTCCTCGGAACTCTTTGCCAGGCTGGTTTTTCACAGGGGGCGCATCCCGAAAGGTTTCCGCCCCGTGGCCCTCAATACACTCTCAAGCTGCCGTGTCTTTTTCCCAGAACTTCCAGGGTGTCGTTGACCACCAGAAAGGCCGAAGGATCCAGGTCGAAAATGAGCTCTTTCATCTTGGGCAACTCGGTCAGGGTGATGATGCTGAAGATGATTTTCTTGTCCATGCCCGAATAACCTCCCGTGCCCTTGAGATAGGTGCACCCACGGTCGAACCGCATCAATATCTGGCGGCCGATCTCTTCCGCATGGTCCGAGACGATGAGGATGCTTTTCCTCTGGTTGAAGCCGGTCATCACCGCGTCAATGACCCTTCCCATGGCATAGGTGTAGAGAAAAGAATACAGGATGATTTCCAGATGGAAAAAATAGGCTCCCGCGAAAAGGACCAGCGCATTGAGAAAGGTGAGCGTTCCGCCCACGCGCAGGCCCCATTTTTTGCTCAGGGCAACGGCCAAAATGTCAAAGCCGCCGGCTGAGCCCCGTGAGCGGAGGATGATGCCCGCACCCACACCACAGATGATCGCTGCGAAAATCGCTGCGAGGATGGGGTCTTCGATGGTCGGAAACCGCGGGGCGACGATGCCCGAAACCAGGGAGAAGACCGACATGCCCACCGTTGTGTAGAGCATGAAAGTCCGGCTGATGGTGAACCATCCCAGCACTATGAGGGGAATGTTCACCATAAAATAAATCAGCCCCGGATTGTAGGCCGGAAAAATATAGTAAAGAATCAACGATATGCCAACAACTCCTCCGCTCACAAAACCCTGAGGGATCAGGACGGCGTTCAATCCCACGGCAAAAATTGCGCTTCCCACGGTTATGAGGAAAAGATTCCAGAGAATCCTTCTCCAGCCTGAGAGAAACCCCACCAGAAAGCTCAGATGCCCCAGAGGGCTGAATCCTGACTGCATGATCACTCACCTTAGGTTGTCGGTCTTTTGCGTGCAAATTATTCTGTGTGAAGAAACAGAAGCGGAGAATGATAAAAAACAGCTTCGATGGTCAGCAGCAGATGGTAAATGAAAGGAAAGATCGGGGTCAAGGGATGCCATGAAAGAACTTCCCTGAATTTCTCGAAGTTTTTCAATGACAAAAAGTTGCAGACTTGGGGGAGTATTTCCCCGGAAGAATCTTTCTTTTCAGACCGTCGCAGATGGCGACACCAAAGGCTCATTTTTTTTTCGGGTGAAGATGTTTTTATGATACAAATGCTCTCTTGATTCAAGTGTCCCTGGACGGAAATCGCCACAGGAAAGATCTTCCCTGAAATGGCTGACTTTCGGGTGACCCTTGGGACCGTTTTGTGTGCTGAGCAACTGATTTCCCGGAGAATAGACGATTCAGATGCCAAGGGTTATTCTTTACCAACCTGAAATTCCGCAGAACACGGGCAATGTGGCACGCACGTGCGCTGCCACGCACACCCCGCTGCATCTTGTGGAACCACTGGGATTTCGGGTTTCCGATCGCCATTTGAAACGGGCGGGGCTCGATTATTGGCATCACGTGGACGTGCGGGTCCATAGGGACCTGGACGACCTGAGAAATTTCATCCACGGAGGAAGGTGGATTTGTTTTTCAGCCCGTGGCGACCTCAGTTTTTATGATTTTAAGTTCATGCAGGAGGATTGCCTTTTCTTTGGTTCTGAGACGAAAGGACTGCCTGATTCTTTTCTTGAAAACGTTTCCAACTGTGTTCTGCGGGTGCCCCTGGACAGAAGCCGCGTGAGGAGCCTCAATTTGGCCACGACGGTGGGAGTGGTTCTTTATGAGACCATACGGCAGCTGGCACTTGCAGACAGGCACGGATTCCGTGCCCTTGACCCCTGACTTAGTGCACACTTTTAATTTTTCTTTTGCCGTTCAACATCCAAGTTGCTGCTGATTCGAATCGCTGTTGATCATCCAACGTGACAATGCTGAGAGACCAAACCTTTACGAGCAGAAATGGAATGGGTCGCATGGACAGAGCAGAACGAGAAAAACTGAAAGAGAAACTTTACAGTCATTGCCCTGAAATCAAGCAACTCGGTTTAAGCACAATTGTCCTGGGACGCGGCAGACATTACTGAGTGGTCTTCTTCGAGGGCGGGGACCGCGCTCAAAGCAGCCCTCCATTGAGTTCTTTTCGCATTTCCGAGCCTGAAAGGGAATCAGAGGTTTTCTCGGCCCAAAACCGGTGGGAACGTGACCTGGAGAAGGCTCTGGTGGAGGCGAAAAAGAAACTCCATTGGAACTCAAAAGCAAAAAGAAAGGCACACAAGTCTTCCGGCGGAAGATGTGGAGATTTAAGAAGTGGCGGAAATTGTCTGGAAAGGAATCGTTTGGAAAGCCGCATACGGCCAGATGTCAGTTAAGGAGTTGCTCACCATTCTCAAAGGGTTCGGCCCCATGGAGACAGTCAGGTTCGAAAAGCCCGGCTCCTTTCGGGGAGAACTCAGCCTGTCCCTCTCCCCTGAAGGCACCAAGGAGGTCACGCTCTACAGCCTGGAGGTCATTGGATCCAGGAGGCAGGGGCACGGCCGGGATGCCCTGGCGTTTCTCCGGAGCATCTTCAGGGGGGTGATACATGTGGAGGATGCGGAGTATGGCGATTCCCGGGAAGTTGGAAAAAGCCGTTTCTTCTGGATCAAGATGCTGAACGAGGGTCTGATCGACTCCCTCAATGCCGACATGGAAGTGGATGCCTTCCTCAACAGTGAGCAGGGAGAAAAATCCGAAAAGATCACGTCCAATGCGGGAGATCAGAATTTTTCCAACCATGAATGCTAAAGATAAGATTCGGACGCTGCATCAGCTGAAGCACACCATGGAAGAAATCCGCAGGAAAAACCTTCGCACGGTTTTCACCAACGGGTGTTTCGACCTCCTTCACATCGGCCACCTGAGGTACCTTGAAGGGGCAAAAAGTTTGGGGGATGTGCTCATTGTGGGCATGAACACCGATGGCTCTGTCCGGCGCATCAAGGGTGAGGGAAGGCCCATCATGCCCGAAGGTGAGAGGGCCGAGTTGCTGTGCGGTCTCTATTGCGTGGACCACGTGGTTCTTTTCGACTCCACCGATCCTCTCACGCTCATTGAAAGAGTCCGGCCCCATGTGCTCGTCAAAGGCGCCGACTGGAGCATGGAAAACATTGTGGGGGCTGATCACGTGAGAGCCTCGGGGGGCGAGGTCGTGAGGATTCCGGTGATTCCCCGGGCTTCAACCACGGGAATCATCGAGAAGATTGTGCAACGGTTTGCTCACTCGGGTTCATGGACGGGGGAATGAACGTTGAAGATCAAAAAATTTGAAGGAGGCCTGTAATTTTGGGTGCGAAAAAAATAAAACCGGTCAGGACAAACAAGCACATGCTTCCCTCGGACATGGACTTTTCCGAGTCGTTGAGGTACTGGCTGGAGATGTATTCCCGGCACCTCATCGCCGGTCTGGTGGGTGTTGTCATTGTGGTGATGAGCATCTGGGGATACCAGCTTTACAATCGGAACAAAGAAATGCGGGCTCATGAGGCCTATGGGATTGTTTTGAACGCCTGGCCCTGGGAGTCCCCTGAAAATGGGAACTGGGAACTATTCATTGTTCAGGCCACGGACTTTCTCCATGAGCACGACAACACCAAAGCCGCTTTGCAAGCCCGCCTGGATCTGGCCCGTGCCCATTTCGCCCTCGGTGAATACGAAGAAGCCTATGAACGGGGCATGGAGGTTGCGGAGAAACTCAGGGACCGCCACCCCATGAGACCCCTTGCGGATTATCAGCTGGCTCTCATTGCCCGGCAACTGGGCAAGTTCGGGGAGGCTGTCGCTCACTGGCAGTCACTGGAAAAAACCGGGGGCCCGCGCATGGCAAGGGAGGTCCACTGGCAGATTGCCCGCATTCACCTCCATGAGCAGAACCTTGAAAAGGCAGTGGAGCACTACCGGCGCGCGTTGGATTCGGCGGGTGATTATCCCCGGGAAGAACTGATTCGTCAGGAGCTTGCGTCTGCTCAGGCCAGGGTCGTGGCTGAATCCTGAGCCAGGAGGAAAAAACTGACCGGAAGTGCTGCTCATGGAGCAACAGCTTGCGGTGGAGTGGGGAGTTTTTCCTTGACACCTTCCCTTGAATTGGATATCCACTGCCACAAGATGATTTTGAATTGAACCGACAACGAGGAACGAACATGAATCCCCGGGTTGCCCCCTTTGAGTCAGCCGTGTTTTGGTTTGGCATATTTTGGTTTGGCTTCTTTTTTTGCCGGCCTGCCTTTGGGGGAGGGGAGTGGTCGCGAGTCGACTGATGAGAAACCTCAACCATGGGTGGGCGACACCACGCGGAACCCATGGAAGTTCCAGCTTGTGAAGAGGCCGTGGATTCCCAAAGTCCACGGCCTCTTTTTTTTAGCCCCGGGCATGTCCGCAGCCCAATTGAAAGGAAGGTGTGAGCGAAATGATTTACAACATGGAATATGAGACCATGCCCCGAGATGCGTTGGAGGCCATTCAGTTCAGGCGCCTGCAGGCCACTTTGGAACGCGTTTACGCAACGGTCCCATTCTACCGCAACAAATTCCACGAAGCGGGAATAACTCCGCAGGACATAAGGGCACTGGAAGATCTGCACCGCCTTCCCTTCACCACCAAGCAGGATTTGCGTGACAATTATCCCTACGGCATGTTTGCCGTCCCCATGGACAACGTGGTGCGCATCCATGCATCGTCGGGAACCACCGGAAAACCCACAGTGGTGGGATACACGGCCCGGGATATCGAAACCTGGGCTGAACTCATGGCGCGAGCCCTGGCGGCGGGAGGAGCGTCCCGGGGGGACATCATTCACAACGCCTACGGCTATGGTCTGTTCACGGGCGGTCTGGGGGTTCATTACGGGGCCGAGAAACTGGGTGCCTCCGTCATTCCCATATCGGGAGGGAACACAAAGCGGCAGATCATGATCATGAAAGACTTTCGGCCGTCCATTCTCACCTGCACACCCTCCTATGCCCTTCATTTGGGGGAGGTGGCCGCGGAAATGAATGTGGACTT
Organism: Syntrophobacteraceae bacterium; assembly: GCA_003566995.1. Classification (GTDB taxonomy): domain Bacteria; phylum Desulfobacterota; class Syntrophobacteria; order Syntrophobacterales; family Syntrophobacteraceae; genus SLCH01. The sequence goes on along the minus strand of PXBG01000148.1, from coordinate 16,526 downwards.
TCAGGATCTTCACTTCAAGTCCGGAGTTTTTGGCGCCGAACCCTGGTCGGAAGAGATGCGCCAGGAAATCGAGAGAAAGCTGCACCTTTCTGCCGTGGACATTTATGGTCTCAGCGAAGTGCTGGGTCCCGGGGTGGCTGTGGAATGCATCGACGCCAAGAAGGGCCTCCACATCGCAGAGGATCATTTCATCGCGGAGATCATCGACCCCGAAACGGGAGAAACCCTGCCTTACGGCAAAAGGGGTGAGCTCGTTTTCACTTCTGTCACCAAAGAGGCCTTTCCTATCATTCGCTACCGGACTCGCGACATCAGCATGCTGAACAGGGAGCCGTGCATCTGCGGACGCACCCATGTGCGCATGAGCCGTGTCACGGGCAGGACCGATGACATGCTCATCATTCGTGGTGTGAATGTTTTTCCATCTCAGATTGAAAGTGTCCTCATGGAAATGGAGGGGGTCGAACCTCACTACCAACTGGTTGTGGATCGCCGGGACAACCTGGATCTTCTCACGGTTCGGGTGGAGGTGGGCGAGCACATCTTCTCCGATGAGGTTCGCATGCTGCAGACCCTTGAAAAGAAAATTTCCAAAAATATCAAGGAATATTTGGGTGTTTCCGCTAAAGTGAAATTGGTGGAACCCAAGACCATCGAGAGAAGTGAGGGGAAAGCCACCCGGGTGATCGACAACCGCGTTTTATAAAACCAGCACATGGGGAGAGGAGGATACGCGTCATGAGGGTCGAGCAAATATCGGTTTTTTTGGAAAACAAGGCGGGCCGCCTGTCGGAAGTCACACGAATCCTTTCTGAGGCGGGAGTGAACATTCGGGCGCTCTCACTGGCTGACACCTCTGATTTTGGAATTCTCCGACTCATTGTCAATGACAACGACAAGGCCAAAGAAGCACTCAAGGAAAATGGTTTCACAGTGGGCAGGACTGACGTGGTGGCGGTGGAAGTGGGGGATCATCCCGGAGGACTTCACAGGATTCTGGAAGTCCTCTATCAGGCCAATGTGAACGTGGAATACATGTATGCGTTTGTGCAGCAGAGTGGCGACCATGCGGTGATCATTTTTCGCTTTGACAATCTGGAGGAGGCGGTCAAGATTCTCACGGAGAGCGGCATCAAAGTGATCGACGGGTCGGTGCTCTACGGAATGTGATGGACAAGGGATTTGTGGCCACCAGTTGAAGATTCAGGGTTTGCAATGGCGGCGTGCGTTTTGAAAGTGGTTCGATGCACAAGGGAGGAGTCATGAAAAGACAGGCATGGTTGGTTTTCACAGTTGTCATGATGTGGAGTGTCTTTTTTCTGGGAACAGGGCCCGGAACTGCGGCATGGGCAGGGGATGTCTACAGGATTGGCGGCATTTTTTCCGTGACAGGTCCAAGCTCCTTTTTGGGGGATCCGGAGAAGAAAAGCATGGAAATGGCCATCGACGAGATCAATGCTGCGGGAGGCATCGACGGCCGCAAACTGGAGGCGGTGATTTATGACTCCGAGGGGGAGCCGACCAAGGCGGTTTTGGCTGCCAACAGGCTCATCAGTCGGGACAGGGTTCTGGCTGTCGTGGGAACCAGTCTGACTCCAACCACCCTGGCGGTCATTCCTGTCATGGAAAGGAACCGTGTTCCCCTGGTGAGTTGCGCTGCAGGCATTGCCATCACGGAACCCGTGAAACCCTGGGTGTTCAAAACGGCACAAAGCGACGCTCTGGCTGTGGGTGCCATATATGAGCACATGAATGAAGAAGGCATCGAAAAGATCGGCATTCTCACGGTGGAGAACGCGTTCGGCGAGTCCGGAAAGCACCAGCTGGAAACCAAAGCAGCCCAATACGGCATTCAGATTGTTTTTGCCTCGAGCTTTGGGGCCAGGGACACGGACATGACAGCGCAGCTCACGAGAATCAGAGGGGCAAATCCCGATGCCATTGTCTGCTGGGGCACCAATCCGGGACCCGCTGTGGTTGCCAGAAACCTGCAGCAGCTGAACATCGATGTGCCCCTTTACCAGAGCCATGGAGTGGCCTCGCCCAGGTTCATCGAGCTGGCGGGGGACTCGGCCGAGGGCATTTACCTTCCCACGGGCAAAATACTGGTGGCCGAACAGCTGCCTCAGGAAGATCCCCAGAAAGAGGTGCTGACCAGATACATCGAATCTTTTGAAAACCGTTTTCAAATGCCCGTTTCCGGTTTTGGCGGCTACGCTTACGACGCCGTGTACCTTTTGGCGGAAGCCCTCAGGGGAAGTGAAGGGGATAGAGAAAAGATACGCTCTTCCCTCGAGCAGATCGAAGGTCATGTGGGGGTAACGGGAGTTTTCACCTTTTCTCCTGAAGATCACAATGGTTTGTCGTCGGAAGCCTTTGTCATGGTTCGCATAGAAAATGGGGAATGGAAGCTGCTCGACCAGTAGTCAGCTCCTTTCAGCTACTCCTGAAATCAAGGGAACGGGTTTAAGGGACCATGCAGGAAATTTTACAGTATTTCTTCTCGGGGATCACCGCGGGAGCGGTCTATGCGGTGATCGCCCTCGGCTTCACGCTCCTTTTCAATGCCACGGGGCTCATCAACTTTGCACAGGGTGAATTCGTGATGATCGGGGCTCTGATGCTCATCACCTTGTGGAAGGTGCTGGCGCTCCCCCTCATCGCTGCCTTCGCCCTCTCCGTGGGCCTGGTGGCCGTGATCGGCATTCTCATGGAAAGAATGGCCATGCGCACGGTGCGCAAACCGCACCCCATTGTCATGGTCATCATCACCATAGGAATATCCATTTTTCTGAGGGGTGTGGGAATGCTCTCGTGGGGAAAAGATGCCCACAGTGTGGACCCTTTCACCCAGCATGCTCCCCTGGAGGTCTACGGAGCCACTCTTCTGCCTCAAAGTCTCTGGATTTTGGGAATAGTGCTGCTCATTGTCGCGGGACTTCAGTTTTTCTTTAAAAAAACTCTGGCCGGCAAGGCCATGGAAGCTTGCGCCATCAGCAAAAAAGCAGCGTGGTTGCTGGGCATACCGAGCGAAAAGATGGTCCTTGCCGCTTTTGCCATGAGCGCTGCCATGGGGGGGGTGGCGGGAGTGCTCATTGCGCCCGTGACCATGAGCAGTTACGACATGGGCACCATGCTGGGCCTCAAAGGTTTTTGCGCCGCCATGCTCGGAGGATTGGGAAGTGTTTTGGGAGCTGTGATCGGAGGACTCCTTCTGGGGGTGATCGAAGCGTTCGGTGTGGGACTGGTCGCTTCTGGTCTGAAGGACGTGCTCGCTTTCCTCATCCTGATTTTCATTCTGTGCGTGCGGCCCAGCGGTCTTTTGGGCGCCAAAACCATTCAACGTTTCTGATGCCCTGCGGAATAACATGTACAAAAGACTTGTTTTCATTGCCGTCATCGTCCTCACGGGCCAGGTCGTGTCCAATCCCTACGACCTGCAGCTGCTCACTTTCATCGGGATCAACACGCTGCTTGCCCTGGGGCTCAATATGGTCATGGGATATGCGGGGCAGATTTCTCTGGGGCACGCCGCGTTCTTTGGCCTGGGGGCTTACACATCGTCGCTGCTCACCATTCACCTGGACTGGTCTCCCTGGCTTGCCCTTCCTTTCACCCTGGTTTTCGTGGGAATCGTGGCTTTTTTAGTGGCCCTGCCCATGCTGCGGCTTTCGGGCTACTACCTCGGCATGGGAACTCTGGCCTTCGGCATGATCGTTTTTTTCATTTTTCTTCAGTGGAGGAGCCTCACCGGAGGCGATTCGGGGCTCATTGGAATCCCTCCCCTCACCCTGGGGCCCATCAGTTTTGAATTTGGCGCGGCGCCCTTTTACCTGGTGTGGGGCATAGTGTTCCTGTCTTTCATTGTTTGCGAGCGCCTCATCGATTCGCGCATCGGGCGGGCACTCCGTTCCCTCCACGACAGCGAACGGGCTTCGGCGGCGGTGGGGATCAATACAAGCCGGCTCAAAGTGCAGGTGTTTGTTTTCGGGGGAGTGCTGGCCGCCCTGGCAGGCTTTCTCTACGCACATATGGTCACATTCATAAGCCCCCAGACTTTTGATTTCCTCATGTCGGTCAAGATTGTCACCATGGTGGTCATAGGGGGGATGGCGAGCGTGTGGGGCTCTCTTTTCGGGGCCGCCCTGCTGACCCTGCTTCCCGAGTGGCTCCATGTTTTTGCCGAATACGAAATGATCATCTACGGGCTCATCCTCGTGGTGATCATGATATTTCTCCCTCAGGGTCTCACGAGGGGACTGTTGGATATTTATGAGCATTTCAAGTCCAGAAGAAAAACCCTTCCAAAAAGTCATGAAGGTTGAAGGGGTGTCCAAAGCCTTCGGGGGGATTCAGGCCCTGCAGGATGTGTCTTTTCAGATAGAGGCGGGGCACATACATGCGGTCATTGGTCCCAATGGTGCGGGCAAGACAACTTTGTTCAACATCATCATGGGAGCCTATGCACCTGACTCGGGCCGCGTGATCTACAAAGAAAAAGAAATACAGGGCCGAAAAGTCCACGAGATCGTTTCCATGGGTATTTCGAGAACGTTTCAGAATGTGGAGCTTTTTGGAAGCCTGACCGCTTTGGAAAACGTTCTTGTAGGACGCCACGTGCGCACTCGGTGCGGCTTTCTTTCGGCCGTAGCCCGGTGGCCGTGGGTGAAGGAAGAGGAGAAGGCCGCCAGGGAAAAAGCTCTGGAAATTCTTGATTTTGTTGGCTTAAAGAAAACCGGGCATTCCAGGAGCGTGGATCTTCCCTTTGGATGGCAGAGATTTCTGGAAATTGCCCGTGCCCTGGCTTCGGAGCCCCAGCTCATGCTGCTCGATGAGCCGGCTTCGGGTCTCAATGCGGTGGAAACACAGCAGCTGGGTGAACTGCTGATCCACATCAAAGAGCGTGGCGTCACCATCCTTCTGGTGGAACACGACATGAGCCTCACCATGGCAATTTCCAATGAGATTCTGGTGCTCCACCAGGGAAGACGCCTGGCGGAGGGTTCGCCCCGGGAGATTCAGGACAACGAAACGGTCATCTCCGCTTATCTGGGAAAAGTTTGAAGCCAGGGGGTCAGGGTCATTCATGTTGCGACTCAGAAATGTCAAGTGTTTTTACGGTCGTATTCAGGCCATAAGTGGGGTCAGCCTGTCGGTGCGCCAGGGTGAGATCATTGCCCTCATAGGGGCCAACGGTGCGGGCAAAAGCACTCTTCTTCAAACCATTTCGGGCTTGCTGTCCACCTGGGAGGGCGAAATCGAATTCGGGAAGAGTTCTCTCGCGGGGCTCAAGCCGCCCGAAATCGTTCAGCGGGGAATCAGTCTCGTCCCTGAAGGCCGCATGCTTTTTCCGCCCATGAGCGTTCTGGACAACCTGAAACTGGGGGCGTACCTGCGCTACCGGGGAAGGGAAAGGAATCAGGTGGAAAAGGACCTGGAAGAAATTCAGGATCTCTTTCCTGTTCTTCGCGAGCGTTCCCGGCAGGCTGCGGGCACTCTCTCGGGTGGGGAGCAGCAGATGCTCGCCATGGGACGTGCCCTGATGGCCCGGCCGAAGCTCCTTCTTCTGGATGAACCCTCCATGGGGCTGGCGCCTTTCATGGTGCAGCTCATAGTGGAAACCCTTCAAAAGTTGAAGGAAAGCGGAATGACCCTATTGCTGGTGGAGCAAAATGCCCGCGCTGCCCTTCAAATAGCCGATCGCGGGTATGTGCTGGAAAATGGACGCATTGTGCTGGATGGCCCCGCTCAGGAACTGCTCGCCGATGAGGAAGTGAAGCGGGCATACCTGGGCAAGGATTACAGGGAATTCACTGATGGGAGGATGTGACGATGCCCATTTGGAATCGCGCTGAAGAGTGCCTGAGCCTCGATGAGCGCCGTCAGGAGCAACTGGAAAAGGTTCAGAGCACACTCAACAGAGTCTTCAGGAATGTGCCCTTTTACAGGAATTTGCTGGAGCGGGTTCCTCTTGACCCATCGGAGGTTTGCCGTCTTGAGGATCTGGAGAGGGTTCCCTTCACTTTGCGTTCTCATTTCAGCGACAATTATCCCTACGGCCTTTTTGCCGTTCCCTTGCGGGATGTGGTGCGCATTCACACGGCGCGCGGCACGGCGTCCTATCCGACCGTGAGCGGCTACACCAAAAAAGATCTGGTTGCCTGGAAGGAGATGGTGGCTCGGGGATTGACGGCAGCGGGAGTGACGTCCACGGACATCATTCAGATTGAGCTGGACGCAGGCCTTGCCAACTGGGGGCGGGACTACAAGGATGGAGCTGAAACCATTGAGGCGGGAGTGATTCCCCTCACCATTCTCTCGCCCGAAAAGCAGCTGATGGTGCTGCGGGACTACCGGACGTCCGTGCTGGTGATCAGCGCTTGGGCCGCCGTTCAGTTTGCTCAGTGGATTTTCAGGGCCAATCTCAATCCCAATGAAGTGGCCCTTCGAACACTCATTCTGGTGGGAGAGATTCCCGGGCAGGAAATGCGCAGGCAGCTGGAAGAGCAACTGCACGTCACCACCTGGCTCAACTATGGTTTGAGCGAAGTGCCGGGGCCCGTGATTGCCTTTGAGTGCGAGGAGCACAATGGGCTTCATATCAATGAGGACCATTTTTATCCCGAAGTGATCGACCCCGTGACGGAAAAGGTGGTTCCGGTGGGCCAGGTGGGAGAGCTGGTTCTGACCGCCCTCACCACGAGAGCCTTTCCACTGATTCGCCTCAGGACGGGCGACCGTGCGCGTCTGATGGAAGATGACTGCCCCTGTGGCAGAACGCTGCGCCGGATGGAGTGGTTCCCTCCCCTGTCCGGGGAAGTGATCATGATTCGCGGCGTCAAGATCCAGCACCAGCAGATCGCCCTGCTTCTCGAGCGCGTACTGGGTTACCTTCCCCATCAGTGCCGCTTCTTCAAAAGCAGGGAGGACCTGAACGATTTTCTGGACATTTGGCTTCATGTGGAGGATCGATTGTTTTCTGACGAAATAAAAGGAATGGAAGGCTTGAAAAACCATGTGGCCTCGGAAATGTCCCAGGAACTGGGCGTTCCCGTGAGGATCAGGTTCAAGGAACACATCTCCTTTCTCGAAAGCGATTCACAGGGAACGCACTGAGGCCCCTTTCAGGCGCCCATCCCCAAGGGGGGAACCAGTGAATGAAGTTGGTTCCCTTTCCTCCTGCCCTCGAGGCCCCTTTTAGTTCACAGTCCATTCCGGTTTTTTCCTGCTTTTTTCCCTCTGCCTGATTTCCCTGCCCCAAATGCTCTGTTGCTTTCACATGCCCTTCGGTCTTGTCCCTGGCCCACAGGCGGGCCCGGTTCCTGAGAAATTTGCAGTGATTTGACTTTTTCCAATTTTTTCAATTCTGCCAGGGCTCCGTGATTCATGGCCGGTGCAGACACAAACATTTCAAGTCCGCGGCAACATGTGCCGATGAACAAACTGGGACAGGGTTTGAAGTCCTGTGGAAAAATGTTTGAGAAAACCGGGAGTTTCAGGGGAATCAGAGAGCGTTTCGCAAAAGATGGAGCGAAGAAAGGTTTGGTGAACTTGATGAAGGTAAATCCAGTGAGCCAGGAAGATTTTTGCGGCTTGGTTTGGAAAATCACCGACATTCCTTCCATGCCCACGGCTCTTCAGAGATATTTTGACATCATTCACGATGAGGTGGCTTCCCTCAACGACCTGGAAAAGGTCGTGCGCTACGATCAGTCCCTGTCCGCGAGGATTTTGCGCATTGCCAATTCCAGCTATTACGGTTTTCGCGGAAGGATATCCTCCCTCTCCAGGGCCATGGTGGTCATCGGATTTGAGGAGACCAAGCGATTGTGTCTCTGTTCCGTGCTCCTTGATCTGTGCCGGGATCGCCCCGCCCTGGATAGGCGCACCAGAGAGCGGCTGTGGAAGCATGCCTTTGCCGTGGGCAAAGTGGCAGCTCTCATTGCGGAAAAACGCCCATGGCTCGAGAGTGAGGAAGCCTATTTTCTGGGGCTGCTCCATGACCTTGGGAAACTCATACTGGCTGTCCACCTCAAGGATTATTTCGATTCCATAATAGAGCTGTCACACGGGAACAAAGTGGGTTTTCACGCCGCGGAGGCGGTCCACGGAATTTCTCATGGCCGGGTGGGAAGGTGGGTCGGAGTCAAGTGGGGTTTTCCGGAAATTTACCAGGAGGTCATGGAATTTCATCATGCTCCGGAAATGTCTTCGTCGCACAGGCCTGCGGTGACTTTGATTTTTCTCGCCAATGTCCTGGCAAATTCCCGTTCGGATCCCCCGCTCATGGAGACGGAGGAGACCCTCGCCCGGTGTGGGGACCTGTTCATTTCCCACGAGGAATGGATGGAGTACGGTGAAAAAATGGCTCGAATCTGGCTGGAAGTGGACGCCCTTTGGAAGGCTCTGAACTGAGAAAGGATTTTTGTGATGGAAGAAAAGACCAGGAATGTTCTTCGAATGGGACTTGTGGATTCCCAGTCCCGGCGGGAGGAACTCTTCCAGTACATGGGAATGATTCAGAGGTTTGATGAAGTCATTTCCTCCGGTCTTCACATGGACAGCCTTTCCCGGAAGCTGGTCAGAATTGTGCTGGAGGAAACCCCTTTTGAAAAGTGTTCCATTTTTTTGTGGAATGAAGAACAGGAAAGCCTCGCTCTGTCCGCTGCCATGGGGATAGAAGATCTGGTGAATCTGGAGGGTGCAGCGGAAAGTTGTTCTGACGTGGACTGGAACGAAATGTATGACGTTTTTGAACAGGTTTATGTGTCAAAAACACCCGTTTTTCTTGAGAATGCATGGAAAATGAAGGGAAATGATGAAAAACCCAGGGGCTTCCTTTCCTTCGCTTCCGTTCCCATTGCCGATCTGGGAGTTCTCAATCTTTGCACCCGTGACCCCGTTCAGTTTCCATTTCAAATGAGGCGAACGTGGGAAATCATGTGCAAGATGATGGGGTATCTTTTCAAAACCTCCCTTTCGAAACCGGATGCTTCTCCACCCGCAAAAGTCCAGGGCGGGGAGAGATCACTGGACAGCAAGAAAAATGGCCATTCACGGCAAAATTTGGACGCGTGCATGGGGCACGCCCTCGATTTCACACCCCAGGGAATGTGCCTTCTCAATCCTTCGGGACATTTGGTGGGAGTGAACCGTGCCATGAAAGAGTTGCAGGGAGAGGGGATTGAGGCCTTGACCGGGCACTCTCCTGCCGTCCTCTTCCTTGACCGGGACAACTTTGACAAGCTCTTGGCCAAAGCTTTTGCGGAAGGGCGGGCGGAGTTCCATGAGGTCCTTCTCGTCAATCACAGAGGCGAAACGTATTCGGCCGACGTGCAGATGATCTCCCTGCCCATGGACCAGGATCGATCCAGCGGTTACCTGCTCATCATCAACGATGTCACCCAGAAAAAACTTCTGGGTGAAAAAATTCTGCAAACGGAGAAGCTGGCGGCACTGGGGACCATGGCTGGAGGGGTGGCTCATGATTTCAACAACCTGCTCATGGCCATCCTGGGTCACATACAGCTGCTCGTGCCCCGGGTTCAGGACAGGGACGTCGCCCGGCGCCTGAAAAACATCGAGAAGGCGGTTTTTGACGGGTCGCACATCATCAGAAGACTGCAAAAGTTCACCGCGAAGGAAAAGGATGCAGACCTGGTGATGGTTCCCGTGGACGTGGAAGAGGCCATTCGGGATGTTTTGGAGCTGACGCGTCCCCGCTGGAAAAACGCCATGGAAAAAATGGGGCGCAGCATTGAGTTCCAGCTGGATCTGCAGCCTCGCTGCCTTGCGCGCATTCACGGGTCCGATTTGCGCGAAGTTCTCACCAACCTGCTCTTCAATGCCATTGAAGCCATGCCCGAAGGAGGGGTGATCAGGATCAGGTGCCATGCCGAGAAAGGCCGGGTCCACATTGAGGTCGCGGATTCGGGCATAGGCATGAGCAGGGAGATCGCCGGAAAAATCTTCGATCCCTTCTTCACCACCAAGGGATTGGGGAATTCGGGCCTGGGGTTGAGCGTTTGCTGGAGTCTCATTGTGCATCGTGGCGGCGACATCCAGGTGAAAAGCACTCCTGGAAAGGGAACCACCTTTCATCTGAATCTGCCCCAGGAGCAGCCCAAAGAGAGAGACGGCCAGGGCCTCGAAGAAGAACGGAAAACCCGAAGCCGGACAATCCTGGTGATCGACGATGACGAAGAGATTCTCCATATTTTGGGTGACATGATTCGCCTCAGGGAACACAGGGTGCTTGTGGCCAGTGAGGGAGCGAAGGCCCTGGAACTGATAGAAAAAGAGCACTATGACCTGGTTCTCACGGATCTGGGAATGCCCATCATCAGCGGCTGGGAGATCGCCAGGCGGGTTAAGGAAAAAAACCAGCATGTCCCCGTTGTGCTCATAACGGGCTGGGGGGCTCAGTACGAGGATAAGGATCTCTCCAGCCGGGGCGTTGATGTGGTGCTTTCCAAGCCTCTCAGCTGGAACAAACTTCTCGCAACCATACATCGCCTGCTGGAGCCCTCTGTCTAGGGCCGCCTCCATGGGTGGCATCAGTTTCTTCAAGGAAACAACCTTTTACCCAAAGGCGTTCTTCTTCCTTCATGTTTTTCTTTTCAGGCTTGCGGAAGATGCCGGCGTTTCCACATTCCACATTTTTTCGGTGCTCAAAGTGTGGTATGAGGACTTCAAATCATGAAAGATCCGGCACACTCCATGCCTGAAAAGAGAAGAGATCATGACGTCGCCGCATTCCTGGGATTATGCGAAATCCATTGAATACTTGTTCGGTCTTCAAAAGCACGGCATAAAGCTGGGTCTCAACAGCACCAGTGAGCTTCTGGCGCGTGCCGGAAATCCGCACCTTTCTCTCAAATGCATCCATGTGGGTGGCACCAACGGCAAGGGTTCCACAGCAGCGATGGTTTGCAGTGTGCTCTCAAAGCTTGGGTTTCGGGTGGGACTCTACACCTCCCCCCATCTGGTGCGCTTCACTGAAAGGTTTCGCATCAATGATCAGGAAGTGACTCCCGATGAAATCCTTCAGGTGTTCCGCCAAATCTTTTCCCGCCTGAACAGCCGGGAGTGTCCCACTTATTTTGAAATGGTCACCGCCATGGCTCTTGCCTACTTCGCCCGGGAAAAGGTGGATTTTGCCGTGATCGAAGTGGGGATGGGAGGAAGATTGGATGCCACCAATGTGATCCATCCCCTGGTGAGCATCATCACCAATGTGTCCCTCGACCACCAGGAATATCTGGGCAACACCCTGGGGGCCATCGCCAGAGAGAAGGCCGGAATCATCAAGCATGAAGTGCCCCTTGTCACCGCAGGACAAAAGCCCAGTGTGCTCAGCGTCCTGAAAACGGCGTGTTGGAAAAGAAAGGCGCCCCTCTACCTCATGGGAAGCGACTTCGCAGTCAGGCGAAGCTCCAATGGCACCTTTCGGTACAGGGGCATCGGGAATGAATGGCCGTCACTGCGCCTGTCCCTGCAGGGGGAGCACCAGGTCAGAAATGCGGGGCTTGCCCTGTGTGCCCTTGAACTGCTGGAGCAGAAAGGGCTGATCCGCATGGAAAGGGAAGCGCTGCGCCGGGGGCTTGAAGAGGTGAAATGGCCCGCCCGATTGGAAATCCTTGAGGAAACTCCACGCATGATCCTCGATGGGGCCCACAACCCGAGCGGTGCTGAATCCCTGCGTCAGGCACTGACGACCAGTTTCAGGTACGACAAGCTTCATCTGGTCATGGGCGTTATGGAAGACAAGGACATTCGAGGAATATTCAGAAGGCTCCTGCCTCTGGCGGACACGGCCATTTTCACTCAGCCGGGCATTGTGCGGGCCAGTGATCCACAGCATCTGAAAAAACTTGCCAGCCCCTACATCCGCAAGCATTATGTGATTTCTGACGTGAGGGCAGCTATCGAGCAGGCAAGACATCTTGCCCGTGACAAGGATTTGATCTGCCTCACGGGTTCTCTTTATTTTGCGGGTGAAGTGAAGAAAATCCTTGAAGGCGGAAGCGCAGCGGACACCATCTGAAATCATTTTTCAGAGCAAAGTGACGGGTGAAGAGTATGGCGCCACATGGGGAAAATGGAGTGACCGTAAATGTCCTGAGGCTGCTCTGCCTGCTTTTGCCGGGAACCTGTTTGTTCATTTTTTTTCTTCCCACCATGGTTTTGGGGCAGGTGCCGCCCTGGGGCGCCGTCAACCAACGGAACCTGGTGCACACATCCAATGGCCCGTGGGTCATTGACGCCGACCGGCTTTCCTACGATCATCAAAACAGGGTTTACGTGGGTGAGGGAAACGTTCATGTTCACTCGGGAGACCGATCCCTGCGGGCCCAGTGGGCATCTGTGAATCTCGAGAGCCAGACGGTGGAGCTTCGGGGCAATGTGCGGCTGGAATATGGCCGTGACTGGCTGGAAGGAGACCACGTCCATTGGGACCTCAACGAGGAGACCGGCACGGTGGATGAAGGGTTGCTGTTTTTTTCCGCCAATGGTTTTTATGTGCAGGGCCGCTCCATCGCAAAGGTTGGCCCCAATCAGTTCACCCTGGTTGACGGGTTTGTCACGAGTTGTCCTCCCGGCAGGCCCGACTGGAAGCTGCGGTACGGCCGCATGGAGGTGAATGTGGATGGGGTGGCCTGGGTTCGTGACACTTCTTTTTGGGCAAGAAGGGTTCCCCTGATTTACCTGCCCGTTCTGGCCTTTCCTGTGCAGACTCAGCGCAAGTCGGGATTCCTCGCTCCATGGGCGGGTTTTTCCAGGCTTCATGGCCTTGAGGGGGAAATCCCCTATTACTGGGCCATGAGGGAAGACATGGACGTCACCCTGCACGGCCGCTACATGGTTGAAAGGGGTTTCATGGGCACCGTGGAATACCGTGTCCACAGTGAAAAATGGGGACAGGGCGCTTGGTTGTTCACTCATTTGTACGATCAGGCGGACCGGGAGCACCTTTCCAGCCGTGGCTATCCCTTTGAGACCAGAAGCCGCTTCTGGCTGCGTTCACGCCCCTCCGTGTCTCTGACCGATGACCTGCGGGCGAGAATTGATCTGGATGTTGTCAGTGATCGGAACTACTTGAAGGAGTTTGAACGGGGGGCGGCTTCCTTCGATTATTCCGACAGAACATTCCGGGATTTTCTGGGGCGTGGAATCCTGAACGACAAAAACCTGCCCGCACGGGAGTCCAGCCTGTATGTGGACAGGCGGTTCCAGGATTCTCTTCTGGGATTGGACGTGAGGTATTGGGATCAACTGGATCCGGCCCTCGATGAGTTCACCCTTCAAAGACTTCCGGAAGTTTCTTTTCACACCATTCCATCCTGGTTCATGGACTCCCCCTTTTACTACACCCTCGATTCCTCCCTGGTTCATCACTGGAGGAGTGAAGGCGATCGCGGAAACCGGCTGGATGTGTATCCACGACTGTATTTTCCCCTGCACTGGAAATCCTATGTGGATGTGGAGCCGTCCCTGGGAGGTCGGGTCACGGGCTACCATGTGGATTGGGAGGGCAGCACCCTCGATGCCTGGCAGAGCCGGTTTCAGGGGGATGTGCGCGTGGAGGTGAGCAGCCGGCTGAATCGTGTCTACCCCCTGGAAATGGGCGACTACGTGGCCTTTCAGCATGCGTTTCGGCCGGAGGTTCAGTATGTGTACAGCGGGGAAGGGATCAATCAGGACCGGGTGCCCCAGTTCGACAGGCTGGATCAGAATCAATTCCAGCACAGTCTCAGTTACGGATTCACCAATTTTCTCACTTCCAAGAAAGTGAGCCTGGACCCTGAGGGGAAGCCGGTGACCAGTTTCCATGAGTTCGCCAGGCTGCGTTTGTTTCAGTCCTTCAACATTGATCCCCTTCCGGAAGACATCCGCTTCGTTCCCAAGACGGGCAGGGGGTTCACCGCGGTGGGGCTGAGGACTGATTTCATGCCCCACAAGTACGTGACCCTGACCTACGACTCTCTTCTCTACTCCACGGACCGGGAAGATCTGAGCCATGAACTCTACCTGACTCTGAACAGCGGAAAGGGCCATGTGGTGCGCTTCAATTACCAATATCGAGAAGATAGGCCTGTGGATGAGTTCATTGCGGAAACAGATCTCAGGATCACTCCGCAGATCTACCTTTCCACGTACCATAATTATTCCCTTGAACAAAACGAGATGTTCAAGCAGGGTTATGGAGTACGCTATCTGAGGGACTGCTGGGGGGTCACTATGAGGTATGAAAAGGAACGAGACGATCAAAGAATCGCCTTTTCAGTGAACCTTCTGGGACTGGGAGCTTTGGGGACCACTTTCGCCTACGGTGGCGACAGTCCGGTGGGATTGCCATAGGGAAGAGATTGTGCGAAACCCTGCAATTGGATCTTGACAATCAAGGTGACTTTTTTTATACAACTATGCTTCAGGTTTGCAACATTCCAAATTTTTGTGGAGAAGAATAAATGAAGACGGTTAGCGCAAAGTTCGAGGCAGACGAGCGGAAGTGGGTTCTGGTGGATGCCGACAGGCAGGTCCTGGGGCGCATGGCCAGCAAGATTGCCATGCGTTTGAGAGGAAAGCATCTGCCCCGTTTCACTCCGCACGTGGATACGGGTGATTTCGTGGTGGTGGTGAACGCCGAAAAGGTGCTTTTGACCGGCAGAAAAATGGATCAAAAGGTTTACTACCGTCATACGGGTCATATGGGAGGCCTCAAATCGACCACCGCACGCAAACTGAACCAGGAATTTCCTGATCGGTTGATTCGGCAGGCTGTATGGGGCATGCTTCCCAAGAATCGTCTGGGCCGGCAGTTGATGAAAAAACTCAAGATTTACCGGGGTGCCGAGCATCCTCATGAGGCCCAGGAGCCTGAGAAAGTTGTTCTGTGAGATACTTTATAGAGTTTGAGGAGAAAAGGTAAATGGCTGAGCAGCAATTCATTGCCACAGGGAAGCGTAAAACAGCGATAGCACGGGTCAGGCTCCAGACGGGAACGGGTAAGGTCATGGTCAACAAAAAACCCGTTGAAGATTATATGGACCGTGAATCCAGCAAAATGGTGATTTTTCAGCCTCTTGTCCTGACAGGCACTTATGGCAAGCTGGATGTGAATGTGAATGTTTTGGGCGGGGGCAAGAGCGGACAGGCCGGTGCCATTCGCCATGGCATTTCCCGGGCGCTTCTTGAGCTCAATCCCGAGTTTCGCCAGGTTCTCAAGAAGGCAGGGCTGCTCACGCGCGATCCTCGCGCCAAGGAAAGAAAAAAATACGGACTCCGTGGTGCGCGTGCCCGCTTCCAGTATTCCAAGCGCTAAACGTTTTCCGGTCTTTTTCGAGCTCAAGCAGGTGCGTTTCATCATTGCTCCACCGGCTCCTTCAGGTCTGCCGTGGGCTTGATGTCCGTGGGGTGGTCCGGCTCTCTTGAGAACGAACAATGCGATTTGTGATATGAAAGGGGCGAAGCGCCTTGTGCGTGAGCCCCTCATTTGTTGAAAGAGGTGCACATGCTGCGTGTGGCTATAGCTGGAGCTTCGGGGTACACGGGTTTTGAGTTGGTTCGCCTCCTGAGCGCACATCCTCAGGTGCAGCTGACCATGATCACATCCAGGGCCCATTGCGGACAGCGGTTCCATGACTTTTATCCCGCTCTCAAAGGTTTTTGTGATCTCACTTTTGAAAACCCTGAAGCTTCCCGGCTTGTTGCGGAAGCGGATCTCGTCTTCACGGCCTTGCCGCATCAGGCAGCCATGGGTCTGGTGCCCAGCCTTCTGGCCGGTGGGGTCAAAGTGGTTGATTTGAGTGCAGACTACCGGTTTCGGGATGCTGCCGTTTACCAGGAATGGTATCAGGCCCATAAGACTCCGGAACTTTTGTCCGAGGCAGTTTATGGGCTTCCCGAACTCCATGGGAATCTCATCAGGACCGCCCGCCTGGTGGCCAATCCCGGCTGCTATCCCACCAGCGTCATCCTTGCGGCTGCGCCCCTTCTTTCTCAATCCCTCGTTGATCCTCACAGCATCATCTCCGACTCCAAGTCAGGAGTGAGCGGTGCCGGCCGTGGAGCGTCAACGGCAGTCCACTTTTGTGAAGTCAATGACGGGTTCAGAGCCTATGGAGTGGCTCAGCACCGCCACACACCCGAGATGGAACAGGAGTTGTCTTTCCTCGCTGGAGAGCCTTTGAACATCAGCTTCACTCCTCACCTGGTTCCCATGAGCCGCGGCATTCTGAGCACCCTCTACTTCAAGCTGCGCCCGGGAGTGTCCACTGAGGAGGTGGACAGAGCATTTCAAGGTTTTTATGAAGGCGCTCAATTTGTGCGCCTCTGTGGCACCAAATCTCTGCCCACGACCCTTCAGGTGAGGGGAAGCAATTTCTGCGACCTGGCATGGCGGGGGGATTCCCGAACGGGGCGGGTCATCGTCATTTCCGTCATCGACAACCTGACCCGCGGCGCTTCGGGCCAGGCCGTCTGCAACATGAACCTCATGTCCGGTTTCCCCCAAGATATGGGCT
>PXBG01000122.1 GCA_003566995.1 Syntrophobacteraceae bacterium | reverse complement strand
GGCGGGATTGCCGTTGGGTCCTTTTTTTTATTCCGAGCAGACTCCATATGTGAATCCCCATTTTGCTTGTACGCACGACCACCCCGCACCTCCTCCTAGAACTGCCTTCATCCATCATTTGAGATAGGACCATGGCAGTGATTCAGGGCCACTGTGAGAAGGATTTTCTGCCTTTTCCAACC
Organism: Syntrophobacteraceae bacterium; assembly: GCA_003566995.1. GTDB lineage: Bacteria > Desulfobacterota > Syntrophobacteria > Syntrophobacterales > Syntrophobacteraceae > SLCH01. The sequence continues at coordinate 37,169 of PXBG01000122.1, read as the reverse complement.
ACTGCATTCGGAGTTTCGTGAAGAATTAAATCCTTGCAAGGTTCATACTGTCGATAAAAGGGCACTCCAAGGCCAAAACCGCCCTTTTTGAAAAATGTGATCATAAGTTTCGGCATATCCGTATCAGTTCGGTCCGACTTCAAAACAGCCCCGCCCAGAAACACCATTTTTTCATCAACACGTCACCACCATGTCACCAGCCTGCTACGAAGCCATGAGATACAGGGAATCACCTGTTGTCAGTGATTCTCTTTGTTCGAACAGGAAACTTGCAGCCAGAATGCAACAGATAACCTGGCCTAAAAATCACTAAAAATGGAGGAACTGAAATGTGCGCATGCAGGAAAAAGTGGAGCCGTTTTTCGGGATTTGTTCACTTGTTCGTTGTCATCGTTGGCATTTTGTTGGTGACGGCACCGGCCGAAGCCAGGACGCTGGTTTGGGTATGGTACCCCAATGAGTCCACGCCTGAAAGAGCCGCATCAAGGGCCGCCATCGTGGAGATGGTTTCCGAGGCCATTGGCCGGGATATTCGCCAGCAATTGACCACCGACTATTCCATAGCCATCGAATCCCTCGTTCATGGAAATGCTGCCATTTCATGGTTTGGCGGCGAAGGATACGTTCAGGCCAATCACCGCGAACCCGCCGTCCAGGCAATTGCGGTACATACAGGGGCGTCCGGGACCCTGGATGATGCCAAGTATTACGCCATGCTCGGAGTCAGAAAGGAAACGGCGGATCAGTACCTTGTCAATGGGGTTTATGATCTGGACACGCTTAGCCAGAAACGTTTTTCCTTTGTGTCCAGCAGTTCAACATCCGGCTTTCGGGTTCCCTCCAGCATTATTTCCGACCACTTCAAGGTAGAGGCGGAAGCGTTACTGGAAGGGGGTCGAAACAGTGTCTTTTCAGAGGTCCTTTTTGGAGGAAGTCACCAGGGCGCCTTGCTGAACGTGATTCAGAACAGGGCCGATATCGGCGCCTTCTGCAACACATGTATCGAGCACTACATCAACTTTACAAAAGGGGACTTCTTTGATCCCCAACCGGGCGATGTGTTCCGGATTCGAGACGATGCAACCACCCCGTTTGATCGTTTCAGCGGAGAGGAGATCGTGCTGGTGGCTACTGTTCCGGTACTCAATGAGTGCATCGTGGTCAATGCCAATGTCCTGAGTCAAAAGGAAATCGACACCATCACAAAGGTGCTGACCTCCGATGAGGCTGCTGCGAACCGGAGAATTTTCCGAGACAGAAGCGATGCTAGAAACCCGACCCTGTTTGATGAAGGGCAGCGATTCGTGCCCGTCGAGGATGCCTGGTACAACCCGATTCGTGAAATGAGCGGACTTCCCCTCAAGTGATCGCATTGCACACAAAGAGGCAGGGTAACGTTTCGCAGACTGCATTGGGGATGTGAAACGCTTACCCGGCCAGAAAACCGTTTCCGGAAAGACCAATGGCTCTTTTGGATGTACGAAAGCTGACAAAGTCTTATGGCGAAACACAAGCCTTGTCTGATGTCTCGTTCCAAATTTCAAAGGGTGAATTCGTGTCGGTTATCGGTCCTTCCGGATCGGGCAAAACCACGTTGATACGATGCGTGAATCGCCTGATAGAACCATCAGCCGGAGAAATTGTCTTCGACGGGAAAGAGATGACAGCGCTCAGGGGCCCCGAATTGCGGCGGGAGCGAGCCCGCATTGGAATGATCTTTCAACATTACAACCTGGTCTACCGGTTGACGGTCATTGAGAATGTGCTGCACGGAAGACTCGGTTACAAGGGGGCCATCAAGGGCGTCTTTTCCATGTACGATGAGCAGGAAAAGCGACATGCCCTGGAAATTCTGGAATTGCTCGGGCTGGGGGAGCTCGTGTATCGCCGATGCGACATGCTTTCGGGGGGACAGAAGCAACGGGTCGGAATCGCACGGGCGCTTGTCCAGAACCCCCGGATCATCCTGTGTGATGAACCGATCAGCTCCCTCGACCCAAGCTCCGCCAGGATAATCATGGACTATCTTTTGAAAATCCGCACGGAAATGGGGATCACGATGGTTGTTAACCTTCATCAGATCGATGTGGCCAGAAAATACAGCTCCCGGATCCTTGGCTTCAACAAAGGCACACTCGTCTTTGACGGCCCTTCGGATCAGCTGAGCCAACAGAAAATATACGAAATATATGGAGCTGAAGCCGGTGAACTCATCAACGATTGACATGCAAACACCATCCGACTTTTTCCGCTACAGAAATGTTATGCTGCGGATATTTCTTGCTATTCTGATCGCACTGACGCTGTTGTCTGCATGGCACACGGAGCTGAAAGTCGGGACGTTTTTTACCGCCCTGCCCCGGGTGGCATCCTGGATCTTCGCCCATGTCGTTCCGGATGCGGCAGCCTGGTCGCGGTTTCCGTCCATGCTGGAAAAATTGGTCGAAACCATTTTCCTGTCGATTATGGCGACAACCACTGCCGCCGTCACTGCTTTCCTTTTTGCCATCATGGGTTCACAGTGCACTCGAATCAACGGATTTTTCGCCATTGCGTCCCGCGCCGTCGCCTCGGTAAGCCGAAACATTCCCATTGCTGCATGGGCCCTGATATTTCTGGTGACCTTTGGAATGAGCGCCTTCACCGGTTACCTGGCCCTTTTTTTCGCTTCTTTCGGTTTTCTTACCCGGGCTTTCATAGAAACCATCGACGAAGCGTCTGACAGCCAGGTGGAGGCATTGCGAGCAACCGGCGCATCGTATCCGCATATTATCGCCCAGGCGGTGATCCCCGCATCAATCCCCCAAATGATCAGCTGGGTTCTCTACATGGTTGAAACCAACATTCGTGACGCCACCCTTGTGGGACTGCTGACCGGCTCCGGCATCGGTTTTCTGTTCGACCTGTATTACAAAACGCAGCAATACAAAAGCGCATCCCTTGTCGTCATCCTGCTGGTAATCGTCGTCATGACCATCGAGTTTCTATCGAACCATGTCAGAAGGAAAATTTTATGAGCACAGTCGACTACAACCGCTGGACGGGCAAGATTGCCATAAGGCGACTCACAACATCTCAGGCATGGCTGTATTCCGTGCTTGTTGTTTTAAGCAGCGCAACGGTTTATGGTTTCTTGGTTCTTGATACCAAGGGAGTCGGCCTGATTGATGCGGCCACACGAACGATTGAGTATTTTGGGTTGATGTTTGGCTCTCCCAGGGGTGTGCCCTCCCACTTTGGTGTGTTCAACGACAGTACCGCCGCTCTTTTTCTGGCATCTTTCAATCTTGTGCTCCAGACGCTTTCGCTTGCTTTTCTCTCCACCCTTCTGGGGGGGGTCATTGCATTGGTGCTGGGCCTGTTCGGTGCAAAAAATCTCACCGGTCCCCGGACCAGCAACGCCATAAAAGGTCTGATGGCATTGATCCGGGCCGTGCCGACCGTTCTCTGGGTCCTGATCTTTGCGATCGGAGCCGGGCTTGGCGCGGTTGCGGCTGTTATCGGGATGAGTTTCCACACCATCGGGTATCTGCTCAAAGCGTACTCGGAATCGTTCGAAGAGATCGATGAAGGGGTCATCGAGGCACTGCGCGCTTCCGGGGCGAGTTGGCTTCATATCGTTTCCCAGGCGGTTTTGCCCTCGTCGATCACTCAGATTCTTTCCTGGACGTTTCTGCGATTCGAAATCAATTTCGCCGTGGCCGTGGCAATGGGCGCAGCCGCAGGCGCCGGCGGCATCGGTTACAACATGTTTATTTCGGCAGGCTATTTCTTTGATATTCGCGAAATCGGGTTCATTACCTACCAGATACTGGTCATTGCCATCCTTTTGGAAGTCGTGGCAACCCGGCTGAAAAAGCGCTACCGGCTTGCATCCTGAGCAATGCAGAAATACGGGAGTTTGTCCCATGGGAAAATCATTTGTTGAAGATCCGGACATGTCGGTTCTCTTCGCAGCACCGCTTTCTGAGAAGAAAGCTCTGTGCAGCCGGATCCATCAGTTCGGGGTAACGGTACTTTCGGACCGTACCGGCATGATCATGATGAGTGCCTTAGACTGTTTCGATACACCGTTTCATGTCGGAGAGGCGCTTGCAAGGGAAGTGAAGATCTCATTGTCAGGCACTGCCGGTTGGGGAATCGCCTTGGGAGACGTCTACGAAAATGCATTCCTCTCCGCATCCATCGATGCGGCAGAGCGCTCCGGCAACCAGAATCTTATTGCGGTCATCGATCAATGGGTTGACGTGAACAGACGCCATTGGAAGACCCGCAAAGAGGATGAAAAGAGAATGTCAGCCACTACCAAGGTGCATTTCGGATCGATGGCGGAAGAATAATGCACGCACTCACATTCAGGCAAACCTGTCAAATGTTTCGGATACTCATGGAGTCCATGGTCCACCCGGGATCGCTCCACAGCGCATCCCTTCCGGGTGTCGCCACTGACATGCCCGTGATCTTAATGATTTGCAATACGCTCCTCGACCACGAGGTTTCCTTCTCAATAATCGGGGAACCATCGGACGGCAACATGGAAGAGCAGGTGCTGATGTTGACCGGGGCACAGCGCACGGAGGTCGCTGCGGCAGACTACATTCTCGTCTGCGGGGATACCAGCAGAGGGGCCCTCCGGGATGCCTTCCGGGGAACACTTGAATACCCGGACAGCGGGGCAACGGTGGTTTACCACTGCTCCGGGATTGCCCGGGATGAAGGGATACCTTTTCAACTTTCCGGGCCGGGTATCGATAAACCGACTGTGCGGCATATAAGCGGCATTTCAGCGGACGAGTTTGCGTTGATCAGGGAAATCAACGGGGAATATCCCCTTGGAATCGATGTCATCGCCTGCGATGAAAGGCAGTTGTTTTCCATACCCCGCTCCACAAGACTCGAAGAGGTGGGAGCCATTGCCCACCGGGTCAGAAGAAAAGAGGATCACTAAGATTCAGAAGGGAAAAATACATGGGCTACATAGCTGTGCGCGGCGGCGAAAAAGCGATCGAAAATTCCATACAATTTTTAGAACACAAAAGGTCGGCCGGAGGCTCACCTCCGGTTTCGATCTCCCAGATCCGCGATCAACTGCACTTTCTCGTGGACCGAGTCATGGGAGAAGGATCCCTTTATGCACCGGATCTGGCCGCCCTGGCCATCAAGCAGTCGGCAGGGGATGCCTTCGAAGCCGCATTCATGGTACGTGCGTACCGGGCAACCCTGGAACGGCTCGCATATTCCATTCCCTCCGAAACCCGGGACATGCGTATCTGCCGCAGAATATCGGCCGCATTTCAGGAAATTCCCGGAGGGCAGATCCTCGGGCCATCCTCAGATTATACCCTTCGCCTGCTTGATTTTTCCCTTTGCAATGAAATGAAAGGAGAAGTGAAAGACACTTGGTTGCAGTTTTTGAAAGAAACCGGTCTCCGTGATGAAATCCCGGAAACACTTCCCAAAATTGTCGACATGCTGCGTCGGCAAAACCTGGTTGCCACTCGTGAACGCAGCGCAGGTCTGAAGCCCGCAATTACGGATATCACCCGGGACGCCATTCAATTTCCCTCGGACAGGAGCGCAACCCTGCAGACCATGGCAAGGGGGGAAACGGGCGGCATGCTGGCTCTGGCCTATTCCAACATGCGGGGTTATGGAACGGCCCATCCCACCATCGGGGAGATCCGCACCGGCTGGATCCCGGTTTTCGTACAGCACCCGTTTACGGCTAAACGGGTTGAGGCCGGACAAATCCCGGTCACTGAGGCTGAAATCATTTCAAAGATCAATGCAGACTCCAAGGATCCAAAATTCGAAATCGGATACGGCCTGTGCTTCGGAAACAACGAAATAAAAGCCATTTCCATGGCGACCCTTGACGCGGCAATGCAGAACGGGGAATCCCGTTATCCTTCCGAGGACCAGGAGTTCGTCCTCACCCATATTGATGGGATCGAGGCAATGGGGTTTGCCAATCACTTCAAGCTGCCCCATTACGTAACCTTTCAATCCGAACTGGACATGCTTCGATCGTCAAGGAAGAAGATCGAAAAAAAAGCGGAAAACATGCAGCCAGATCGGGAGAACAATCATGACAGCCAATTATAATTACGCATTTATCGACGAGAGCACCAAAAAAGAAATTCGCCGCAAAATCCTGAAGGCCATCGCCATCCCCGGCTATCAGGTGCCGTTTGGATCCCGCGAACTGCCCATCGCCCGGGGGTGGGGAACCGGCGGACTCCAGATCACTCTCTCCATCATCGGCGAGCAGGACACTTTCAAGGTCATAGACCAAGGAAGCGATGACTCGGTCAATGCGGTCAATATCCGAAAATTCATAGCGCAAACCACTTCTGTGCGCTTCACGACAGACACCGCCCAGGCCACACTTATCCAGACCCGGCACCGGATCCCCGAGGAAAAGCTCAATGAAGGGCAGGTTCTGATCCTGCAAGTCCCCATCCCCGAGCCGCTCCGGTTAATTGAGCACTCGGAAACAGGGACGCGCCGAATGCATGCGGAAGCAGACTACAGCGGCATGTGGCTTTATCTCTACGAGAATATTATCCGATACGGGGAAACCACGATCGGTGCTGGGTATCCGGTAATGGTCAACGGCCGGCACATGATGTCGCCCAGCCCAATTCCTCGCTGGGATGTCCCCAAACTCAACATGGCCGAAGCCCTTTTTCTTTTCGGGGCCGGACGGGAAAAGCGGATCTATGCCATACCGCCCCACACGCGGGTCGTTCCCATCGAATTTGAGGACTTTCCGTTCAGGGCCGAAGATTTCAGAGGACATGAGTGCGCCTCCTGCAAAAGTACGGACACCTTCCTGAATGAGATCGTGGACTCCGGCAGTGGGATGAAAAAGTGGTTCTGCTCCGACAGTTCCTTCTGCGAAAAACGCCAAATGCAAAAAAGGCAGGACGTATGACACCCGTATTGTCTGTTCGAAATTTATTCAGAATTTTCGGTACGGCATGCAGCCGCTGCTTTGACGGTAACGACGAGATCTGTGGAAACAAGTGCCCATGGTGCGGTGCCATCGTTGCATGCAAAAACATATCCTTCGATCTTTATCCGGAAGAAGTTTTGGGCATTGTGGGGGAAAGCGGGTCCGGTAAAAGCACGCTTCTGAAAATTCTTTATTTCGAGGAAGAACCAACATCGGGTGAAATGTTTATCCATTTGACAAAAAGAAACGCTTGTTTTCCCGGAGAAGCGTTTATGGGCAGTGTCGACGCAGCAAACGTCCTTTCACTGAACTCGTATCAAAAGCGGCTTTTCAGAAACCACTATATGGGGATGGTGTACCAAAACCCCTTCCTTGGGCTCCGCATGCACATTTCGGCCGGTGGAAATATCGCCGAAAAGCTTTTTATGGCCGGTTTCCGGAATATTGCCAAAATTCGCGAGCGGGCCATATACCTGCTGGAAAAAACCGAAGTGCCCGGAAACCGGCTCGATGAATCACCGGCATCCTTCAGCGGCGGCATGCAGCAGCGGGTACAGATCGCCAAGGCGCTTTCCAATGTGCCGATGCTGCTTTTCCTGGATGAACCCACCACGGGACTCGATCTTTCCGTGCAGGCCAGGGTCCTCGACCTGATCAAAAGCCTGCAGAAAGAGATGCGCCTTGCCACCATCGTGGTATCGCACGACTTGGGAATAATCCGTCACCTGACCACCCGTACGATGGTAATGAAAGACGGCGAGATTGTGGAGGCGGGGCTTACCGACCAGGTTCTGGAAGATCCGCAGCATCCTTTTACCCAGCTGCTGGTCTGCTCCACCCTGTAAAGATACCGGAGACGCTATGAACCTGCTCAACGTGGACAGCATCAGCAAAACATTTACGATCCACATACTGTCCGGCAAAATCATCGAAGGATTCAAAGATGTTTCATTCACGGTTCCCAGAGGAACTGCACTGGGCATATCGGGCCCCAGCGGATCCGGTAAAAGCTCTGTGCTCAAATGCATCTACGGGAGCTACCTGACGACCCGCGGCGATATCTGGTATGAGTCGCCCCGCTTTGGACGGCTGAACCTCACCCGGTCGCCCCTCAGAACTATCAACCAGATCCGGGAGATGGAAATCGGCTACATCACGCAGTTTCTGAAAGTCATCCCCAGGGTATCGGCCCTGGATATCGTGTCGGCTCCACTCATGGAGGCCGGCGCGTTTCGGAAAGCTGCCAGGTCGGCTGCCGGAGATTTGCTTGAGCAGCTGGGCATTCCCCAACGGCTTTTCGAAGCCTACCCGGCCACCTTCTCCGGCGGTGAACAGCAGCGGGTCAATATCGCACGGGCCATTATCAAGGCCCCGCACCTCCTGATCCTCGATGAACCAACGGCGTGCCTCGACGCGGATACGACCTCCGTGGTTCTCGACATTCTCTTGGCACTGCGTAAAAAGGGGACCACCATGATCGGTATTTTTCATCAACCGGAAATCCTCGCCCGTTTTTCCGATGCGATCTACCGAATGAAAACAGATTCTGACCGGGGAACGATTCAATGAAAACGGAACAGCCTTTTTCGATCATCAACGCCAACGTGGTTTTAGCGGATGAAATCCTTCAGCGAGGCTGGGTTTTCATAGAAAACGGGATCATTTCCGAAATTGGAGAAAAGGGGTCTTTTCAACGCAAGGGCACACCCGTTCTTGATGCAGCAGGTATGTTTCTTCTGCCTGGATTCATCGATATCCACAGTGACGCCATCGAGCGGGAAATCGAAACCCGGCCGGGCAGTTTTCTCCCCGTATCCGTCGCGGTGTCCGAACTGGACAGAAAACTGGCTGCATCCGGTGTCACAACCATATTCCACTCTCTGGCCTTCGCGGACAGCGAAGCGGAGATTCTCCGGACAATGGAACATGCAGACCGCGTGATACGGGACATCCTGGCAATGAAGCCCGACTTGTTGGTTCACACGAAAATTCATGCACGCTACGAGATCACCCATACAGCAGCACTCGATACCCTTGAAAAACTTGCATCTGAAGGCTGTTTAGACATGATTTCCATCATGGACCACACCCCCGGCCAGGGTCAGTTCAAAACGCCCGATCAGTTTCGGGAGTATTACGGATCGCACTATTCCAATGATGAGAACGAAATCCAAAGGATCATGGCAAAACGAAAAGAGATCCGAAATTGCACAGGAGTTTCCAATGCTTTGGCGATTGCGGATCTTTGCAGCCGATACGCCATCCCCCTGGCCAGCCATGACGATGACACAGCTGATAAAATCGAGTTTGTCGCCGCCTGCAACGCGGTCATCTCGGAGTTTCCCGTCACCCTGGAGGCTGCTGCGCTCGCAAATGAACGAAACATGATGGTGGCCGTCGGTGCTCCAAATATTGTTCGCGGAAGTTCTCACAACAACAATCTGAGCGCATTGGACCTTATTTCGATGGGGTACGGATCCATCGTATGTTCCGATTACGTTCCATCCACCTTGGTTCATGCCCTGTTCCGGATTGTTTTTGAAGGGATCCTCCCCCTTCCCGATGCCATCAAACTTTTCAGCACCAACCCGGCCAACGCGCTCGGTCTGGGACGTGGCACCGGCACCATTTCCAAAGGCCTCGTGGCGGACTTGGTTCTCGTGGACACCGCGCTGGACTATCCCCGGATTGCGGCGACATTTGTCAACGGAAGAAAGGTATACGCATCATGCATAAGATAGGGATCAAGGCATACGGTGCCAGAATAGAGGGAAACGAAAAGGCATTGGCAGCATTTCTCGATCAGACTTTAGCAACGGGTTTTCATGCCATTGAGATTTCTCCCGATGATTTCGAGCTTCTGGAGTGCGGCCAGATAAAGCAGGACCTTCTTTGGTCCCTGAAAGAGTTGCTTGGTCACTACGATCTCGAAGTTATTGTTCACGTACCACTCCGCCTGAACCTGTTCAACCGGGAAATACCCGAAATCCATGAACGGGTTCTCTATTCCTGCCTGGATATTTGTTCGGCCCTTTCAGCCCCAATCCTGGTGTTTCATCCCGGCCGACACATCGACAACGTAGAGTTTGCACGCTACGGCAAGCCGGATCCCAACGAGGTCTTCTCGGAGCAGCTCATGAAGCGGGAGCGCCAAATTCTGAGGAAGGCTGCAACGGCATACCCCCAAGTCACCATTGCCATGGAGAACCAGCGCCCCTATGCGGACTGCTCTCCTTATTCATATGCTGAATACCCCCTTGAACTAGCCCGGCAGGTTGACCGGATTGGCATGCATAATATAGGGGTCACGCTGGACACCGGGCACCTGAACCTGGCTACCGCATATCATCAACTACCCCTTCCAGATGCGATGGAAGCGATTCGCCGGCTCACCGTTCACTGCCACATTCATGACAACCACGGTATCGTCAATTATTACACCGACAAGGACAAGGACGGAATGCTGCCCTTCGGAATCGGCGACGAGCATCTGGTCCCGGGAAGCGGAACATTCCCTTTTCCCGATTTCTTCAGCATGATGAACCCGTACGACGGCATATACATGGTCGAGCTTTCCAGGAGATACCTGTATCCGGAAAAAATCGGGAAAGCCCATGAGATCTCGATGGCACTTATGGAGAATCGATGTGCCACACTGGAAAACTGAAAATCCGGACTGCAATGGCGCTTTCGATTCAACCCGCGGCAAGCAATGGATACGCATGGACATCAACAAGCTGATCATAAGCGAAGCAGTTGAAAACGACCTGCCCTGCATCCTGGAATTGTATGAAGCCCTTGAAAGCAGTGGCTCCATAACACTTTCACCCGCACAGGCAGCTGACGTTTTCCGGGAAATGGCCCGACAGCCCCGACACCGTCTCTACGTTTCCCGCTACGATGGTTTCATCGTCGGAACATTTGTTCTGACGGTGCTTGATTATCTCGCGCACAACGGAAAGAGGGCCTCCGTTTTGGAGGATGTCGTGGTCCATCCGGATTGGAGGGGAAAGGGAGTCGGCAGGAATCTGGTCGAACATGCCATTGGAATAAGCAGGCAGTACAACTGTTATAAAATGAGCCTTTCCAGCAACATGTCACGACAGGCGGCCCATTGCTTTTATATGAATGCGGGATTCAGGATTCACGGATACAGTTTGTGGATCGATCCGGAGCAGGAAAGCGTATGAAGAAGTACAATAAAAATCTTCCGGCTCGACAAATGCTTGGAGAAGCACCGACAATCGCCGAAAATGCCATTATTGTCGAGAGTTTTATAGGTAAATATACCGAAATCATGGAAAATACGGTGCTGCAAGAGTCTGTTCTCGGGGACTACAGTTATCTCTGTGATCATTGCAATGTCATTTACGCAGACATCGGGAAGTTCGCAAGCATTGCATCCATGGTGCGGATAAACCCCGGAAACCACCCCTTTGAGCGTCCTTCCCTCCATCACTTCACCTACCGGGGCAATCTCTATGGATTTTGCGATGCCCGGGACAGCGCTTTTTTCAATTGGCGAAGCATTCAGCGTGTATCCCTCGGCCATGACACATGGATCGGACACGGCACCGTTATCCTGCCGGGGGTTTGCATCGGAAACGGCGCCGTCGTGGGAAGTCTATCCGTCGTGACCCGGGATGTGGAACCCTACACGATCGTGGGGGGGCTCCAGCAAGGCTTATAAAAAAACGGTTTCCCGGGGCCATTGCAGAAAGGATCGAAAAAAGCGCATGGTGGGATTGGGAGCATGAAACCCTCCGGGATCGGTTGCCCGATTTTCGGGATATCCGGCTTTTTCTCCATAAATATTGTTGAACGGCCTGCTCAGTCTTGTCCCATATCACTTTTGCCCTCCTTCGGAATCCAAAACCCCTATACAGCGTGGCCCATTGTCCTAAAGCGAAAACAAAATTGAGGGCGTCATATTCCTGTAACAACAGCCTCGTAATCTATCATAGGTTGATGCAAGCTTAATCGCTTAAACCCGCAGCAAAGCCCTCAAGTCATGAAGGTTCGCTTTGGGGTCACTTGCAAATCATACCAGAATGGCAAAATTCCTTTCCGCTTCATTAAAATGCGCCAAAGGGCAATTCTTCTTAAACTCAGAACCGCTCAGCTCAGGTTCCTTTCTCAAAGGAGAGAAGATGGCCAGCCCTGAAGATAGACAAATGCCTGGGGACAAATGTCCGAGTTGCGGGTGTGACGCGTTCTACCGATATGGAAAAACACGACATGACAAACAAAGGTACCTGTGTCTGATCTGCGGGACTCAATTCATTCTTGATCGGGAAAGAGCCCACATCACAGACAAGCCCATTTGTCCTGCCTGCGGCCTCAAGATGCACCTTTACAGGCGAGAGGATAAATTCTTGAGATTTCGATGTTCCGGTTATCCCCTGTGCAAAACCTATTTGAAGGTAGCCATCGAGAAAACGGAGTAGAAGGAAAACTCCATTTCCAAAAGCTGCAAAAAAAAACAGGGAGGCTTCTTTTTTTCGTTTTATTCATCATGACGGGATGACAGGTTCCAATAAAATTTAACCCTCCTCCACATGGCAACTTGAGGACGTTTGCTCCTCAGCCTTTTGCAACCCTATCACAAAAAACTCCATCTAGAGCATTGTACCCATCACCTCCCTATGATTTTCACAAACAGGGCGATCCCTTGAAATAGATAGGTTGGTAATGAAAACTGCAAATGACACTTTTGATACTTTCTCTTATACTGAAACAATTACTTTCGTTGTACGGCTTCACTTCATCACTGCTTTGCACAAACCCCTGATTCTTTAGATAGCATGTATAAAGTTCACGGATAGGAGGATGACCATGGCTCTTTTCAATAATGGCTGGAAACTTGGAACTGGTGTCGCCGTGGGACTTGGGGCCATCGTCCTTGCGCCCACAATATTGCCCATTCTGGGTGCGGTGGCCAAGCCCTTCGTGAAGGCGGGCATTAAGAGTGGCATGATCCTCTATGACCGGAGCCGGGAGATGGTTGCCGAAGCAGCCGAAGTGATCGAAGATCTGGCAGCGGAGGCTCGAGCTGAAGTAGCTCAGGCTGACGAAGCTGGATCCGCCCACACGTCACCCGCCAGCGAGGGACAGTGATGGAGCTCCCGGAGGCCAATATTTGCCATCGGACTTCGGAGCGGATCCGTGTCAGAATTCCCTCCAAAAAAGGAGATGCCCTCTACTTCGATGCGGTGGTCAAAACGCTTGCGCAATCCCCCGGGATACTCCACATCGAAGCCAATCCTTTGACCGGAAGCGTTCTGATCGTGTTGCAGAAAAAGGAGTTCGATCTGCAAGGCCTGGCGCGCGGTAAGAAGCTCTTTGCACTCAAGGATTCCCCATGGCGGTCAAAACCCTTCTATGAGGCCCTTTCCCGGAGCATTCAACATTGGAACCTTCAGATGAAAGATTTTACAGGCGGCGGACTTGATTTCACCGGCCTCACCTTTCTGCTTCTCATCATCATCGGTCTTTTCCAGTTGATGGAAGGAAACGTCATGGTTCCTGCCATCACCGCTTTTTGGTACGCGACCAGCCTGATCATGGAAGCTCGACTGCAACCCGCTGTCACGGCCTGAACCAAGGCGGTTTTCTGCTCCTTGCCTCACACACCCCTCAATTTAAACCTCCCTGTTCGAAGGCCAGCTTCAACGACTCGTAATCATTGGTGATTTACAAAGATTGGGCGGAGCAGTCCGCTGAGCTCATGAGCTGGGTTGGAATTCTATTCCATCAGAGAGATGCACAAAATGAGACAATGCCATTACTGTTATGTGTCATTTGAGCGGCATGGGTGTAAGTAATGGTTTTATCAGTGGACTTAAAAAGATCTTATTTTTAGACTACAAGTGAATGATTGCTCAAAGAAAAACAGCGAAAGCATGGAGAAGCGAGCAGTTCCAATCTTTCAAACCATATCGTTCAGAAGTTCTGCACTGCCAAATCTTCACTTTGTGTGCTTCTCAGTCCCGCTGGAAATCTAAGAAGTTCTAAGGACAATAACATTTTATCATCTCTGTTAACGGCGTCCTGAGCTGTTTTTATTCTTCAAATATTCAAACATTTAAAAGGTCACTGAGCATTTTTTTCCCTCTTTGGAACGCTGGTGTTCCAAGGGAGCAAGAGCGTTTTGCAGGAGGAGGTCAGACCATGTCGGCTCAAAAAACTTCAGGCGAGCAAAGCAGGGGAAGAGCGTCGCCCTCAAGGAAGCGCACTTCAAAAGACGCATCAAAAGCACCGGTAAACGCAACGACACCAGTGGAGGGAGAGGCCATGGAACAACAGGAAAAGGTCCAGCAAAGCAGGGTTGTGGAAGGAGCTCAGGACGCGGGACGCGGCATCAAAAACGGCATCATCGGCACCTTGAAAGCAACAGGTGAGATCGAGGCGGAGGCAATGAACCTTGTTCGAAACACTCTGGGGGACCTCATCAAGACCACCGGGGCCGTCGTGGGTGACGCTGTAAAAGTTGCACAAACAGTGGTCAAAGGAACAGCCTCGGCAGTGGAGGAGGTGAGCATCGGACTTGTGGGAAGCACCACCAAGATCGCCAAAGGGGTGGTGGGAGGCGCCAATGAAATTGGCAGCGAAGTGCTGAGCACGGCAAACCGAGCGGTTTCGGGAACCTTTCATTCCGCTGCCACCTTCGGCGGTGAAGCAGGGGGACTTGCCAGAAGGACGGCGAACGGAACTGTGGTCACGGTCAAGGAAATTGCATCGAACCTCACCTCCGCAGTCAAGGACACTGCGGGAGGCGTCATCGGCGGAGCCGGAGAACTGGCCGGCAGCACGGTCAAGACCACGCGTGATGTGCTCATGGTGACCGTGGGAGGAGCAAAGGAGACAGGAGGGGAAGTCATTGGCGGCGTCGGGGAGCTGGCTGGCGGCGCAGTGAAAGCAACCAGGGACGTTCTGGTGAGCAGCGTCAGCGGGGTGAAAGACGTTCTTTCCGAAGCACTTCCCAAATCACCAAAATAAAGAAGATTTTCGCAACACAGCCCAATATTGGAAGCGAGGATGGCGGATATGCAGGCAGCGGGGTTGGTCACACCGGTTCATACGGTTGTGAAAGGGAGAGCCAGGTTCAAGGTCCGGGGGCTTCATGGCTGCCTTCCCCTCAAAAACCATCTTTCGGCAATGCTTTCCCGGCACCGGATCATCACCGAATTCTCCGCCAGTCATGAAACGGGCAATGTTCTTGTTCTTTTCAACTCAGGTAATGATTTCAACCATGTGAAGGTGGTGATCGAATCCATCGTTCACGACTACATGGAAACCGCTGCATCGGACAGGGAATCCACCAGCGGGCAGGAAATGGTGCGGCAGGAATTCTGCGGGTCCAATGGCAATGCTTCCCTGGGCTGCGAGCCACCCTGGAGGGAAAAAGAAAGCTTCTCCAAAGTCCCGAAGGCACTTGGAGAGCAAGGGGAGGATCCTTGGCATTGCCTGAGCTCAACAGCGGTTGTCAACTCTCTCAATTCTTCGAGCACCAAAGGACTCGGCCATCTCGAAGCTCTCCATCGCCTGGAGCATTTTGGCCCCAATTCGCTGCCCGAAACTTCCAGCCGAGCTGGGTGGAGCATTTTCATCGACCAGTTCAAATCCCTGCCTGTCGCTCTTCTTGGAGCTGCAGCAGGGATTTCCATCATCACCGGCGGTCTTGCTGATGCACTGGCCATTGTGACCGTCGTGGGAATTAACGGCGTCATAGGATACGTGACGGAAAGCGAGGCGGAAAAAACCATCCATTCTCTAAAAGAGATGGTGAAACGGATGGCGGATGTATTGAGGGATGGGATGGTTTTGACCATACCTGCCGAGCGAGTGGTGCCTGGGGATATTTTGACATTGAGACCGGGCACTTATGTGGCTGCAGATTCCAGATTGATCGAAGCCAGCCACCTGAGCCTTGATGAATCCGTTTTGACCGGTGAGAGCATGCCTGTTGTGAAGGGTGTGAACGCATCCCTTTCACAGGGGACTCCTCTGGCAGACCGTACAAACATGGTCTACATGGGCACGCAGGTCACGGGAGGACAGGGCCGCGCGGTGGTCGTGGCCACAGGCAGAGACACGGAGGTCGGCAAGCTTCAGGCCCTTGTCCATGAGGCGGCAGCTCCTGAAACCCCCATGGAACGGCAGCTCAGCCGCCTGGGCGATCAGCTCGTGATCATCTCCGGTGCGGCGTGTGTTCTCGTTTTTGGCATAGGGCTCCTTCGAGGATATGGATTTCTCATGATGTTCAAAACGTCCATATCCCTCGCCGTTGCAGCCGTGCCCGAGGGTCTTCCCGCCGTGGCCACAACCACGCTCGCTCTTGGCATTCGCAATATGAAGCGCCATCATGTGCTCATACGCCAGCTTAATGCCGTGGAAACCCTGGGATGCATCCAGACCATATGCTTTGACAAGACAGGCACCATCACTCAGAACAGGATGGCCGTCGTGCGTCTCTTCGCCGGCATGAAAGAAGTCCGGTTGGTGAACGGCTCATTTCTTCACCAGGGGATACCCATTGATCCCCTGGACTGCGAAGAGATGAAACGCCTCACGGAAACGATCGTCCTTTGCAATACAACGGAGATTGAAGCTAACACTCAGGACGAATACGAGCTTCGAGGAACTTCCACTGAAAGCGCTCTCATCCGCATGGCAATGGAATCGGGCGCTGACGTTTTGCGAATCCGCAAAGATTGCCCCCTCATTAAAGTCAATTACCGGGCTGAAAACCGCCTTTTCATGGGAACGCTGCACCAAACGGAGATGACAGGCAGCAAGAGTCGCCTCATCGCCATCAAGGGAAGTCCGGTGGAAGTGCTCTCAATGTGCGACTTCCACCTGGTGGAAGGGGCTGAAATCCCTCTCACGGATGAAGACCGCTCCCGCATAGAGCTCGAGAACGAGCGCATGGCCGCGGACGCCCTTCGGGTTCTGGGAGTGGCCTGCGCACACGTGGGTGAGAGTGATGACTTCTGCATCGAAAGAGGTCTCTTGTGGCTGGGTTTGATCGCCATGGCGGATCCCGTGAGGCCGGGCGTTGATGGTCTCATTGGCGAGTTTCACCGTGCCGGTATCGACACCGTCATGATCACCGGCGATCAGAGCCCCACCGCTTACGCCATTGGAAAGGAACTCGACCTGAGTCGCGGCAAGCCTCTGGAAATCATGGATTCCTCTCATCTTGCCAGCATGGACGCAGAAATCCTCAAGGCACTCTCCCACAAAGTGCACGTGTTCGCTCGGGTCACTCCTGCCTTGAAGCTTGAGATCGTCCAGGCCCTCCAAAGCAAAGGTCTGGTGGTGGCGATGACGGGCGACGGCATCAACGATGGACCCGCCCTGAAAGCTGCGGATATCGGCATAGCCATGGGGCAGGGCGGCACCGACCTGGCGCGGGAAGTGTCAGATGTGGTCCTTGAGGAGGACAATCTGGAAACGATGATCGTTGCCGTTCGTGACGGAAGGACCATATACAGCAATATTCGCAAGGCTTTGCGTTTTCTGCTTGCCACCAATTTCAGCGAAATCATGGTCATGTCTTTTACGGTGGCCGCCGGTTTGCCGGCACCCATGAGCGCCATGCAGCTTCTCTGGATCAATCTCATTTCCGACATTTTTCCCGGATTGGCCCTTGCCATGGAAAAGCCGGAAGAGGACATATTGGATCGCCCTCCACGCCCTCCCCAAGAACCCATTGTCCAGGCGTCCGATTTTAAACGGTTGGCTTTTGAGGCCTCCACACTCAGTCTTGGCGCCATGACTGCTTATGGATATGGAATTGCCCGCTACGGCATGGGAGCCAGCGCGGGGACTCTCGCATTCCAGAGCCTCACCATGGCCCAACTCCTCCACGCCCTGAGCTGCCGCTCGGAAACACACAGCTTTCTCAGGGCAGAAAAAGTTGCCCCCAACCCCTATCTCAACGCTGCTCTTGCAGGATCATTTGCTCTTCAGCTCCTCACCATTTTCCTGCCGGGACTTCGTGGACTTCTGGGATTGACACCCATCCGTCTCCTGGATGGTGCGGTCATTGCCGGCACTTCCGCTCTGCCCCTTCTCATCAATGAAGGAACAAAGCGAATGGGGACCAATTGATGAAGCTCCACAGAGGGCAAAAGAAAGGGCAACCCCATGAAGAAAAGCTTCATTTTCACCTCTGAATCTGCCACGGCGGGCCACCCGGACAAACTTTGCGATCAGATCAGCGATGCCATTGTGGACCGCTATCTGGAAGAGGATCCCCATTCAGTGATCCGTGCAGAGTGCGCTGTCGCTTCGGGAGTCCTTTTCCTCGCCTCCCGTTTTTCATCCCTTGCCAATGTGGATGTGGCTCAGGTGGTCCGAAAAACCATTCACATTGCAGGATACGAGCATGAGGACTTCAACAGCAAGACGTGCAGCATCCTGACCAGCATCAAAGAATTGCCCCGGGATGAGAAGGTTCGATTTGATGTGGAACAGCTCTCCGACGAGGACATTGAGAAAATCAGCGTCCAACAGCAGGGAACTTTTTTCGGCTATGCATGCAATCAAACGACTTCTTTCATGCCCCTGCCCATTTTCATGGCGCACCAACTCGCCAGGCGCATTGATACGGTCAGGCAGCAGAAAGTCCTGCCCTACCTGGCGCCCGATGGAAAAACACAGGTCAGCATTGAATATGTAGACCGCATGCCCAGCAGGGTGCACAGTGTCAGCATCTGCACCACTCTCATCCGTTCAGAATATCCCCCCAAGGACCCACTGACTCTGAAAGAAGACATCAGGGAGGCGGTCATCGAATACGTATTCCAGGACCAGATGGTGCGCCCCGACGAAAAGACCAAGTTTTTTGTCAATCCAGAGGGAGTGATGATGATTGGGGGCCCCGCTGTTCATTCGGGCCTGACGGGACGCAAGAATGCTTCCGACTTATACGGGGAATACTCACGCTACAGCGGCTCGGCGCTCAGTGGAAAAGATCCCTTGCGCATCGACCGCGTGGGAAACTACGAAGCGAGATATGCCGCAAAAAACGTTGTGGCAGCTGGACTGGCTGATGAATGTGAGGTGCAGCTGAGTTACTGTATCGGACTCTCGAGACCCGTGAGCATACAGGTGGAGACATTTGACACGGGCAAAATTCCCGATGGGGAAATAGCTGCCTTGCTGAAAAAACACTTCGATTTTCGTCTTGCGGCCATCATCAGGAATTTTGACCTCAGGAGCCTTCCCTCCAAAGTGAAAGGGGGATTCTACAGAAAGCTGGCAGTCTACGGGCAGGTGGGCCGCACTGACCTGGAGCTTCCGTGGGAAGCCACGGACAAGGCACACCTGCTCGCGCACTCTCAGCCCACTCTCTGATCCTTTCCTCATTCCCGGGGCTTTCTTCATGGTGCCCCTGGACTTGGGATTCACAAGCTCCTCAAAAAGGGCGGGAAACACGCACCCTGAAAGAATGGCGTAAGCCCCATTGAACCGGATCAATTGTCTCGCGCCGGGGAGAAAAGAAAATGTTCCCTGACATTCTGGGAGAAATGACCTTCAATTGGAGTTTTGTCGCCGGCCTCCTCAGCATCATCGTTATCGACCTGGTCCTGGCCGGAGACAATGCTGTTGTCATTGCCATGGCAGCGCGCAGCCTCCCTGCTCATCAGCGCAAAAAAATCATTATTCTGGGAGCAGCCGCAGCCGTCATTCTGCGCATTGTGTTCACTTTTTTTGTGGCCCAGCTTCTTCATATCAGCTTCATCAAGCTCTTGGGAGGCATTCTGATCCTTTGGATCGCTTTGCGCCTATTTGTGGATGGGGTTCCCGACGAAATCCTTCCCAAAAAAGCGGCCAGTATGGGACAAGCGATTCGTCTCATTCTCATCGCCGACATCAGCATGTCCCTCGATAACATGCTGGCTGTGGCAGCCGCTTCCCAGGGCAATTTCTTTCTCCTGTGTTTTGGCCTGGCCCTGAGCATTCCTCTGGTGGTTTTCACGAGCAACCTTCTTGCCATTCTCATGGACAGATATCCCATCATCATATACACAGGGGCGGCAATTCTCGGTAAAGTGGGCGGCTACATGATCATCACGGACCCCTTCATGGTTCGTTTACTGGAACCGAGCAAGATGATGGAATACGCCCTTCAGGCAACTCTTGCTGCAGCCGTGATCATTGCCGGAAAACTGTGGGTTTATCGCATGGTCAAAATGCAAAAGGTGCAAACTTCATCCACCCGGCAGCAACCATCTTGTGAAATTTCATCGTGATTGCGAGTTCATGTCATGGCCCTTTTGACCCTCTCAAGGGAATTCGCGAGCTGTGGTGACTCAATCGGCAGAATGACTGCGGAATCTCTTGGATACCATCTGGTGCACAAAGAAAACCTTTTGATAGAAGCCAGCAAGTTCGGTGACAACTGGACAACCTGGAGTCGGGAACTGGATGAAAGATGCCCAACTCTCTGGGAGAGATACGATTGGTCCTTCAGGGGCTTTGGGGCACTCCTGCGAAGCGTTGTTCTGCAGTTTGCCCTGCAAAACAATAAGGTGATCATGGGACGCGGTGGAAATTTTGTTCTGCAAGACGTTCCCCATGCACTGACGGTGAGAATTGTGTCCAGCGTGGAGGCACGCATAGAAGGGATCATGGAAAGGGAGTTCTTGAGCAGAAAGGCTGCCAAAAGGCTGGACGAGAAAAAAAATCACGAAAGAGAGTGCTTTATCAAGGCCCTCTACGGAAAGAACTGGAACGACCCTGCATGGTATGAGTTCTGTTTCGATACTTCGAAGCAATCAGCAGACCACATTGTGCAGTGCTTGTCGAGCATTCTGCAAGACCGGGAAAAGAGAAACACGGAGGAGGCCAGGTCATCGCTGGCCATGCTTGCAAAGGCCGCTCACGTCAAAGCCGGCATCCTGACCAATCCTTCAATTTTTATTCCCATTTTCGATGTGGTTCCCGAAGGGAAGCGTCTTATTGTCAAAGGCGTCATTCACAATGATAAAGAGCTGGAATATCTCACAAAAGCAACAAGTGAACTGGCCGGCCAAACTCCCCTGGATTATCAACTCCACTACCGCGTTTGAATGCCCTGCCCATGTCCCTCAATTTCATGCGATGACGACACACTGTGAAACCCTCGCCCCCGGTAAAAAGTCAGTGAACGAACTTTTCCAAAACACCACCTTCTGAGTGGCCCCTCCACTACGACCTGTTGCCGGATCAAAATAGTCAAGAGCCTGATGGAAAACCGTAACAAACCATGACTATAAACAGACCCATGATTCCTCTATGGATGGAGTGAGAAATGGACAACTCCCTCTGCCGTTTCTCGCATTCGACCGCATCCAAGCAAGGTCCACCCCTCTGAGAGAAGCCTCTCGTTGGGGTGGAGCCTCAAAATCCTCTTGACCCATGATCCACAAGGAGGCTTGACGATGGAAAAGGAAATCGTGGCTCACTTCACAGCAATTCTGACCAAACGCCTGCAGGAGATCCTTCCCGGAATACAGGTTCTCAAAGACGCCCTCAAAGAGGGAAGCGAAATGCGCCCCCTGGATGAAGTGGACCTTTCATCCAGTCGCTACTCTCTTGAGATCATGATGCGAATTCAAAGCCGAAGCCACCAGGAACTCCAGGAAATAGCCAGTGCACTTCGCCGGCTGAACAGAGGGGATTTTGGCACCTGCACCCTGTGCGACAATGCCATCACTCTTGAGCGGTTGAAAGCACAGCCCACGACCATGGTCTGCATTGACTGCAAGAGAGATCTGGAAGGGGCGGAACGAATCAAGGTGGCGTGAACATTTGGGCCCAGCGGACACTCAATTGAGAGGATGTGGCATCCATGAAGCTCTCATATCCAGCAGGAACGCGGATCCCTGGTAAAGGTGCTGCCCGGATTCTACATCCCTGGAAGTGAAACTGCTTGAGATCGAGGATAAAAGTTTGCTGAAATATTTAACAGTTCTGTAACAACTTCATCTCAAAGGTGCAACATTTGAAGATTATTTTTCTGCGTGAATTCAAAGCGAAATGCTGCAATGGATGAGTCAAGTGCGAACATAAAAGACCGAGATTGAAGGAAGAGGCTATGAATCACTTCATTCACAGCACTCCGGGAAGGCTTAGAATAAAAATTCCAACCCTCAAGGGCAATCCCATTGGGTGCCAGGCGGTGCGAAGTCATTTGGACAGCACTTCAGGCATCAACAGCGTGATCACCAATGCTGTCACAGGAAGTGTGATCCTCCATTACGATGTCTCACGCATAACAGAAGGAGACCTTCTGAACCTTCTCCAAAAAAATGACGTGGTGGATGTATCCAAAATAACCACATCGGACCCATTCGTGCATGAAACTCTGTCCAAGGCCGGCAAAGTGATCCAGAAGGCTGCGGTCAGCCTCGTGCTTGACCGGATGCTCGGGGGAACGCCTTTTTCCTTGTTGACTGTGCTTCTATAGATCTGCCAATGGCCATCTGGGCATGCTGAGTTCCTTTGAACGCATTGTCCTCCACCAATCACATTGTGGCCCTCCTCCATAATTTCAGAATCCTGAATAAACCTGAGCATATTCTGAACGAATGTGTTTGGGTGGCTCTCAACCTCCTTCCCATATGCTTGCCATTCTGACCCGCGGGCTGCAAGACCCGTCGGCACATGGATGACTTCCCTTCACTACGAGTTCCCCCGCGAGAGCCTGGAAAGAGACGTGCCGGGGATTTTGCCCTGCATGCTGTCGATTCAAGAGATGCTTGCCATCCCCCCATCCCGACCAGGGAAGGAGGGGCGCCATTTCAGTCTGATTCCATTCTTCCTCTTTCGTGTGCTTGAAAATTAACCTGAACGGCACAACCCCATAACATTTCTCCCGTATTGCCCATGAGCAAGGAAGACCGTTTGCTTCACATTGTCAGTCCAGATTTCAGGGATTGAGAAAGGGAGGTGGTCACCCCTGTTTTCCACCTGCCTGCCTCTGTCGGGCTGAATGGGACCATGGAGAACGATTGCTGAAAAACTCTGATTAAGCCGGCCAGTCCGGAATGGGAGGTGCCTTTTGGAAGAATTCACCCGCGCTGACATGCATGTCCACTCCAGACATTCCATCAAACCATCACAATGGATACTGCAGAAGCTGGGTTGTTCCGAAAGTTATACGGAACCTGCCTTTATCTACAGAAAGCTTAAAAATCAAGGCATGGATCTGGTCACCATCACCGATCACAACCAGATTGGGGGTTGTCTGGAGATCGCCCACATGGAGGGGGTGTTCATCAGCGAGGAAATCACTTCGTATTTCCCTGATGATAAGTGCAGGATTCACATTTTGGCTTATGACATCACGGAAAAACAACATCTGGAAATTGAAAGAATAAGGCAGAATGTGTTTGACTTGGTCAGCTTTCTGACCTCCAGCAACATTTTCCATGTGGTCGCTCATCCCCTTTTTTCCATCAACGGAAAGCTGACTCATGACAATTTCGAGAAGCTTCTCCTGTTGTTCAAGAATTTCGAATGCAACGGAGCAAGGAACGAGACCCTCAACACAAGCCTGCAGTACATTCTTGACCATCTCGGACCCGAGGATTTTGAATACCTGGAAAACAAGCATGGGTTCAAGGCAGTGGGGCCCGTTCCCTGGGAAAAAAATATCACCGGAGGATCGGATGATCACAGCTCCCTGAATATGGGGCGCATGTACACTCAGGTGCCCATGAAGTGTGACATCAAATCCTTTTTAAAGAACATCTCTCTTGGAAAATCAACGGTCATAGGACCTGCCTCCACTCCCAGGACCATGGCTCACGCCATCTATTCCATTGGTTATCAGTTCTGCAAAAAAAAGTTCCGCCTGCAAAAACACGTGGCCAGAGACGGCTTGCTGCAATTCATGGACAAGGCCCTGACCAATGGGCAGCCTCCAGAAAAAACCCTTCTCGACTCCCTGCTGAGCTTTATCAACAGAAGAAGAGGATTCAGATCGGGGGAAGGCACCATAGGACTGCATCGGATAGTGAGCATGGAAACAGAGAAACTCATCAGGACCGACTCCGAAGTTCAGAAAATGGTCGATGATCCGGTGAGGCCCCAGGAACATATGGATGCAAGATGGTATGCATTTGCCAGCAAAGTCGGAAACAGGGTCCTGACCCATTCTGCTGAGCAATTGCTGAAACAGGCTTCATCATCAGCGTTCATGAGCGCTTTTCAGACCCTCGGCTCAGCGGGAAGCCTCTACACCATGCTCTCACCCTATTTCATTGCATACAGCATGTTCAGTCATGACCGGAAACTTTCCAGGGATTTTGTAACCGAATTCAACAAGCGCAAGAAAGTAGCAACCATGGCTCCTGATGTGAAGGTGGCTCATTTCACGGACACCTTTTACGAGATAAACGGCGTTGCCCTGACTCTCCAGTTGCAGGTGGCAACCGCCATGACCACCCAAAAGGACATGACCATCATCACCTGCAGTCCCGACGGGGAAAGCCCGCACGATCGATCTGGAGTAAAGAATTTCCAGCCCATCGGGATACTTGACCTTCCTGAATATCCTGAACTCAAACTGTTCTATCCGCCTTTGCTGGAAATGATAGATTACTGTTATGAACAGAAAATCACCCATATCCACACCGCCACGCCCGGACCGATAGGCCTGGCCGCCCTTGCCGTCTCCAGGCTTCTTGATTTACCCATCTTCGGCACTTATCACACGTCTCTGCCGCAGTACGCGGCCTTCCTCACGGAAGACCACGCTCTGGAACTGCTCATGTGGAAATACATGACCTGGTATTACAACCAGTTGGACACGGTCTTCGCGCCTTCCAGGGGTACTCTGGAGGAACTGGCTTCAAAGGGAGTCCGGGAGGAAAAGCTCAAGTTTTATCCGAGAGGAGTGGACACACGGAGGTTCAGCCCAGCCAAGCGCAATGGTTTTTTCGAGAAAAGATTCCAAGTGGGCAACCGTTTCAAAATGCTCTATGTAGGTCGTATTTCCAAAGAAAAAAACCTGCACATTCTGGAGGAGGCCTTCAAGGAAGTTTGCTCATTGATCAGCAATGTTCAGATGGTCATTGTGGGAGACGGACCCTATCGCCATGAAATGGAATGCAATTTGAGAAACTATCCGGTGACCTTCACGGGGTATCTCCGGGGGGAGGATCTGGCCCAGGCCTTCGCCTCGTCTGATCTTTTTGTTTTTCCCAGCTCCACAGACACTTTCGGAAATGTGGTCCTCGAGGCGCAGGCTTCGGGTATTCCAGCCATTGTGGTCGACCAGGGCGGCCCCATGGAGAACATCCTGGATAAAAGAACAGGTGTTGTGGTTCAGGCTGGAAGCGCACAGGCCCTGAAGGAGGCCATGTTCTCTCTCATTTCCAATCCTGAAAAATTAAAAAACATGGGGCTCCAGGCGCGGGCATTTATGGAAAGCCGCTCCTTTGAAAAGGCCTTTGATGAGACTTGGCAAATGTACCGGAAAAGCGCCTGAATGAAGTGCCAAGCAGCGAGCTTTCCTGCCGTCATCAAAAAGCCACATTTTCGTAACGGCGCCGTGTGGATTGCTCCTTGTTTGTCTATTACATCTCCGGACAATGAGTTCTGCGACAAATCCTTTCTGCAATCTAACAGCTTTGACGGAGAATCCCATGAACAAACTTTCCAGCTTTATGATCTGCCTTGCTTTTGCGGTGGCTTTTAACATGGGGGGATGGTGCTCAAACACCCTGGCTGGTGAAATCACGGTGTACACTTCCTATGAAGAAGATGAAGCCGCCGCTTTCCTGGCCGCCTTTAATGAAGACAACCCGGATATTCGTGTCAATCTTCTGCGTCTGTCCACAGGGGATCTGCATGCCCGCATGCTGGCTGAAAGGGCCAATCCCAGGCACGATGTCATTTGGGGATGGGCCGTGACCAACATGGTGGACCCCAGGATCATGGAAATGCTTGAACCCTACGAGCCAAAGGGCATTGAAAAGGTTCCTGCCAGGTTCCGGGACCCGGAAAACAGATGGTTTGCCAAGACCGGTTACATGGCCGCTTTCTGCGTCAACAATGAAATTCTGACGCGAAGGAACCTGCCCATGCCGGCATCGTGGGAGGACCTGCTCAGGCCCGAATTCAAAGGTGAGGTGGTCATGCCCAACCCGGCCAGTTCCGGGACTGGCTATCTGATGATCGCCTCCCTTCTGCAGATGAAAGGTGAGGAAAAAGGATGGGAATACCTGGAAAAACTTGACAGCAATATCGCTCAGTACATCAAGAGCGGTTCCAGGCCCTGCAACGCAGCAAGTGCAGGGGAATTTGCCGTCGGAGCCTCCTTTGCCCTGCGGGCCATCAAGAACATAGAGGAAGGTTTCCCCATCACCATGATCATTCCAGCGGAAGGGGCAGGCAACGAACTTGAAGCCACTGGACTCATGAAATCATCCAGGAACAAGGAGGAAGCCAAGCGATTTATCGACTGGACCCTGTCTGAGAATGCGGTCAACGAATATTACAAGTGGAAGGAGATCGTGACTGTTGATGGGGGGACCATGCCAAAAAGCTTCATCGAAGCGGGGCTTCCCAAGGATATCGGATCGGTCATGGTGGAGATGGATTTTTCCTGGTCAGCTGCCAACAGAGACCGTATTCTTGAAGAGTGGCAGAGCAGGCTGGAGCGATAATTTTTTTTTTGCGCCCCTCAAAACGGGTGGAAATGTGAACGGTATCACCTGGCTGCTCGAGACATTCAGGGCAGGCCAGGTGAAGACCATGTAAAGAATACCCGCGGATGCCGTGCATGCCCCTTGATATTCGCAATGTCGGAAAATCTTTCGGCCGCATAAAGGCCCTGGATGACGTTTCCCTGAGCATAGGCACCGGCGAGCTGATCTGCTTTCTTGGTCCCTCAGGCTGCGGCAAGACAACCCTTTTGAGGGTGATTGCCGGACTGGAGCGGCCCGATTCCGGGACTGTTTTACTTGACAATCAGGATCTGTCGACAGTTCCGGCCCGCAAACGCAATTTCGGCATGGTTTTCCAATCCTATACCCTTTTTCCCAACATGACCATATGGGCCAACATTGCCTACGGCCTGGAATGCCGCAAATGGTCCAAAAAAGACACGGCACTGCAGGTGAACAAAATGCTCAGCCTTGTTCATCTGGAGGACCAGGCCCACAAATACCCCCATCAATTGTCAGGAGGGCAGCAGCAAAGAGTCGCCCTGGCCAGAGCTCTGGCCCCGGGGCCATCCGTCCTGCTTTTGGATGAACCTCTTTCGGCCCTGGACGCCAAGGTCAGGGAGGAGTTGCGTGAAGAGATAAAAACGCTGCAGCAGCGATTGGAGATCACAACCATCATGGTCACCCATGATCAGGAGGAGGCCCTGACCATGGCTGACAGGATCATGGTGATGAAAGACGGAAGAGTCATGCAGACAGGCACCCCCATGGAGATCTACCAACTGCCGGAAAATCCTTTTGTGGCTCAGTTCATCGGCAGGATGAACATTGTTCCTGCAGACATCGGCATTCCGTTTTCATCCAATGGCGGCTTCAAAGGTCCCACGCCTAAAACTTTGGGAATCAGACCTGAAAACATCCATCTGCTTGATCCTCCCGAAGCTGAGGAAACCCTCATCGGGGTTGTTGACCGGATTTTGAGACTTGGAAACGTGACCAGGGTAAAAATCACTTTGAAAAAACGCAGCGGCCATGATCCCATCACCCTTGTGTCCGAAGTTCAGGGTTCCGGCAGGGACCTGCACATAGGAGAGGAACTGTCGCTGGTCATAGATCCCGAAACAGTGCGGGTCCTTGAATGAGCATAAGCCCCACTTCCCAAAACCGGCTTGCGCAGAGCTTTATCCAGCGAACCGCCCCCATGGATCAGGAGGCTTTGCTCAAGATCGTTGTGGCCTGCATGGTGGCCCTTCCCCTGATAGTGTTTGTCCTCTATCCACTGATCCATATTCTGGGAAAAAGCATCCAGACTCCTGAGGGAATAGGCCTGGGAAATTATTACTCCGTCCTTGGCAACCGCAGATTTCTGGGGCTGGTTTACAACAGTTTTGAAGTGACTCTCGTGACCACCGCCCTCGCCGTTGTCTTGGCATACGTCTTTGCCTATGGCATTCAGCGCACGAAGGTCCCTGTCAAGAACCTTTTCAGGCTCATCGCCCTGATTCCACTTTTCGCGCCGTCCCTGGTTCAGGCTCAGGGTCTGTTGCTGCTGCTGGGCAGAAACGGTCTCGTCAACAGAACTCTCGCCACTGATTTTTCCATATACGGATACTGGGGCATTGTCATTTCCAGCGTGCTCTATGTCTTTCCTTACGCGTTTCTCATTTTTTCCGCATCCCTGGCCATGGCCGACAACCGCCTCTATGAATCGTCACGCATCCTTGGAGCCGGCCCTTGGCGGACCTTCCTGACCGTGACCCTGCCTTCGACCAGGTTCGCCACCATGGCCTCCATCTTTGTGGTTTTCACCCTGGTCATCACCGATTTTGGCAATCCCATGGTCATCGGCGGCGATTATAATGTTCTGGCAACCGAGGTCTACAACCAGGTGATAGGGCAGGCCAACTTTGAACTGGGAACGGTCATCGGCATGGTCCTGCTCCTTCCCGTGGCCCTCGCCGTGGCGGCTGAAAAAATGTTTAACAGAAACAATCAGATCCAGCTGGCCGATCATGCCCAGCCCATGGCGATCATGCCCCACAAACTGCGGGATGTCCTTTTCACCGTTTACACCGTCTCAGTCTCTTTATGCATTCTGGCTGTGGTGGGAATCGTGATCTTTGCCAGCTTCACCCATCTTTGGCCTTATCGGATGAATTTTTCTCTGCGTCATTACGCCTTTGACGTTCAGAACGGCATTCAGCCCCTGTGGAACAGCATGTATGTGGGGCTCATGGCTTCGGGAATCGGTGTGGTGGCGGCAGGTCTGGGTGCCTATGTCACGGAAAGGTTTAAAACCTTTCTGGATTCACCGCTGTATTTTCTGTGCCTTGTTCCGGCGGCTGTTCCGGGAATGGTCCTGGGCCTTGGCTATATTCTGGCTTTCAACAATCCATCCAATCCCGTGCACGCCATCTACGGATCTTTGCTGCTCATTGCCATCTGCAACGTCTACTATTACCACGCCCAGGGTTTTCTCATCGCTTCCACCAGCATGAAACAGATCAGCAGCAACTATGACGAAGCCTCAGCAACGTTGGGAGGAACCTTTGCCCGGACGATACGCAAGGTCACTCTGCCCATGATGTGGCCCACCCTCCTTGGAGTGGCTGTCTTTTTTTTCATGCGCAGCATGGTGACTCTGAGCGCTGTCATTTTCCTCATCACTCCTTCATCCCAGGTGGCCGCGGTATCGGTTCTGCTCCTTGAGGACAGAGGCGCCGTCAATCAGGCTGCCGCTTTTTCAGTGTGCATCATGGGGATGGTTGTAGCTTCCCTGATAATAGCAAGGCTCATTCTGAACTATTTTGGATACAGGAATATTTCCCTCATCAGGTAGCAACCATCATCTTCCTTGAGATTCGATCCTCTGAACAAGGGATATTTTTAAGAATCCCAAGGCCCTTATTTGATGTTCTCAGGATGACCCGGTAGCCCTCCTGCCAACCAAGCATTACTTTCGGCCAATTGGCCCAACTTGTGGGTAGCCTCCCGAAAAACCACAACAGCGGCACCTCATGCTTTCTCATCGCAGCATCCGAGCACCTGATCAAACAACACAGCGATACCATCTACCGTGACGATGCCGCCCGCCGTTGCTTCAACGAGGGCACTCCACACGGCTGTGATTTCAACAGCACCATGCTGCGTATCTGAAAGATGAACATGCTGCTGCAAGGCGTCAAAAATCCCAACATCCGCTATGGAAACGCCCTGATCCAGGCCGACGATCATGAAGCGGAAAAGTACTCCCCCGGTCTCACCAATCTCCCCTTTGCCGACAGCCTTGACTATGAACCCACCACAGGTCATTCTGGAGCGACTGGCCAGGCTGGAGGACCAGGCTGCAGGAGAAGATTGCCGAGGGGTGGAAGGCGTTGGGGGTTGCGGGGATGAGAGTGACGCCGGGTCAGGTGGCTCAAGCCATGGATTACGCTCCTGCAGCATCCGCATGCCATGAGCCTGCAGCCGGCCGCAGCCATTCGCGTTTCCATGAAGGGAAGGAATCAATATGACCGTCATGCGTCCACGGTTCAGCGATGAGGAGTTCGACACGGTCGTGCAGCAAGCCCTTGCACGCATTCCCGAGGAAATACGGCAACACCTGGACAACATTCTGATCACCGTCCAACGGCAGCCCAGCCCCGAGATGCTCGCGGAGGCGGGGGTGCCGCCAGGCGCCAACCTGTTCGGACTCTACTGGGGAGTGCCCCTGAACGAGCGCAGCGTGCTCGACCCCCCCCTTCACCCCGACACCATCTTTCTGTTCCAGGACGCCCTGGAAGAGTTCTGTGCCACCCGTAAGCAACTGACCGAAGAGATCGAGATCACCTTGGTCCATGAAATAGCCCATCTTCTGGGCTTCACGGATGCACAGCTCGAAGCCCTGGGTTATGGATAGGAAATGCGCAGTTTGCTCCCGCAGACAACTTTTCCTGAATGGATCTCAGGCTCAGGGGCCCCCGCATGGGTAGAGGGTTGGCAAAAATGAAGGACAAGGTCCAGAGTTCAACCACCCCCTTTTCCAAGGGTCAATCCCCCCGGGCCGACAGGCGGGAAATCTTCGGCTGGGCCATGTTCGATTTCGCCAACCAGTCTTATACCCTGCTGATCATCACCGTGGTGTTCGGGGACCTTTTCACCCACGTGGTGGTCGGCGATGGTCCCCATTACCGCCGGGGCAATTTCTTATGGAGCTTTTCCCTGGCCGCGGGCTACCTGCTGGTGGTGTTCTGCTCTCCCTTGGCCGGCGCCATCATGGACTACACGGCCAGCAAAAAACGCTTTCTTTTCGCCAGCTACCTGGTCACCGTGGTGACCACCGCCGCCCTCTACTTCGTCGCCCCGGGGTATGCCCTCCTCGGGGTGGTGCTCCTGATCCTCTCCAACTTCGCCTACTCCATGGGCGATGCCTTCATCGCCAGTTTCCTTCCCGACCTGGGGCCCCCCGAAGACCTGGGCAAAATTTCCGGTTTCGGCTGGGCCATGGGCTATGTTGGCGGCATGTGCTCAGCAGTGATCGTGCTGCTTTTCCTGGGGGACGTGAGCCTCGAGAATTTCCACCGCATCCGCTGGGTAGGGCCCTGGGCCGCTTTTTTCTTCCTGGTGGCCGCCATTCCCACCTTTGTGTGGCTCCGTGAACGGGGCCAGCGGCGTGTTCTCCCGGCCGGACGGAGCTATGTGGGGGTCGGGCTGGAGCGGGTGCGCGGAACCCTGGGGCAGATCGGCCGGCGGCGCGATCTGGCGGTCCTTCTGGGATCGGTTTTTTTCGCCATGAGCGGCATCTACATCATCATCACCTATGCGTTCATTTACGGTGCCCAGGTGATCGGCTGGGAACCTCATGTGCGGACCCTGATGTTTGTCATCGTCCAGATCACGGCAGCCCTCGGGGCTGTGGGGTTCGGCTATTTGCAGAACCGCATCGGGGCCCTGCGGACCTATGCCTTGACCCTGGTGATGTGGATGGTGTCCATCTCCCTCATCTACCTGACGCCCCTGCTGACCGAAGCCTTGCGGGCGTTCCTGGGTGTGGAGTGGCAGGCCCAGCACGTGTTCCTGGTGGTGGGCTGCGCTGCGGGAATGAGCCTGGGATCCTGCCAATCCTCGACCCGCACCCTGGTGGGATTGTTTTCGCCTCGCCACCGTTCGGCGGAGTTTTTCGGTTTCTGGGGCATGGCCATGAAGCTCGCCGGCGTGTTCGGGGTACTGGCCATCGGCGTTCTGCAGATCCTGGTCGGCCTGCACACGGCGATTCTTTTCTGCATCGCCCTCTTCGCAGTGGCATGGGTGGTCAGCCGGGGTGTGGACGAGTCACGGGGACGTGCAGGCTCTCTGGAAGAGGAATCATGATTTTCCTGGTTGGTTTTGCCGCCGAAAGAAAGTTCATCTCCTGCCATTCCCAGACCTTAGGCGGTGCTTTCTTCCGTTTGTGCAATGCTGAAGCACCAGATCGCCATGGAAAGATGAATCCGGAAACGGGCGCCTTTGCCCTTCTCTCTTTCGGCGCCAATGCAGACGCCATTTTGCTTCAAGACACCATGGACCTCTGGCTGGCCAAGAGAGTTATGATCACGATCACCATTTCTCTCACCGGCACGTTGCCGGCGGGGGCGGCGTTTCTCATGGGCCGTTTCCTGGCCAGTGACCGGATGGCCCCAAAATGCGGGTCATGGCTTCTCCCTCAGGATAGATCCGGTGCAGCCAGCAAGGCATCCATTTCTTTACCGATCGCCTCGCTGTCCTTCAGTTCCCGGGCCCAATCCATTTCGGCCTGTCCGCCGATCAGGCCGAGCAGGACGCCGAGGACCGCGCCACGATGGCAGTTTTCACCGCCCAGGTTGGCGTTGGCGATCAACCCGTCTCTCGGATTTTTCCCGTAGGCATGGGCAAGATAAAGCAGGCAAGGCCAGGAGTCGGTGATGTAACAGGCGGTGGAAAAGCGCCCGCCCACCACGTCGCGGTCGTTGCGGGCACCCTTTGCCAGTGCCTCAAGGTCGATATTGAGGGGATCGCGTGCTGCCAGATCGAGGGCAGGGCGGGGATCACCGCTCCCGGGACGCAACAGCAGGGCGGCGATGAGCGCCACGTAGCTGTCGCACACACGGGCCAGCATTTCGTCGGGATGGGTCGCCGCCAGGTGCTGCCGACACAGCAACTGCGCCCGCTCCAGCTTTTCCCCCTGGAGCAGGGCGTGGAGCGCCAGGGGCCCGATGGTCACCAGTCCCCCCATGGAGGGAGTGTCATGGGTGCGTGCCCCGCAGCGATGCGGTGGATGTCCGGCCAGCAGGTTGGCAAAGAAACCGCGGTGATAGGACTCGGCATAGGTGTCGGGATGGGGCGGCGGGTCTGCGGTCATGAAATCGATGTAGTCCTTGAGAAAGCGGTCACGGTCGTAGTGGTGACCGTCAGCGACCAGTTGCCGCATCAACAATCGGACGCAGTGAGCGTTGAGGGTGTTTTCCCCCGCCCGCATGCCATGATGATAGTGTACGCCCTTTCGGCCCCAGAGATGGCCACGGCCTTTCAGGATCACGGAGCCGACGATCTCCGGCCTAGGGGACCGCTCTGCGGAGGCCCGTCCACCCCGCCGCGTGGAGTGCAACGGCATGATCGATGATGGATGATGGTCGGGAGCGTCCTCGAAACGACGGATTCCGCCGGGAAAAACACGCGTGATGTCGTCGGGATTGTAGAACCAGTGGACCGGCATGGCGAGGGCATCGCCCGCAAAGAGCATCCAAAGAGCGGCGCGGGCACGCTGCCGGACAAGAGGATGTTGGAACTCATGTGAAGTCATTCTAAAAACTGGCCCTTTTGAAAGTGCTTGCTGTGGTTGACTTCAATAGATTCCTGCAACCTGATTAACAGCCTGGTGACACCCAGTGTTCAATTGACGTAGCAATGGTCACGGGTCATGGGGATTGAGTTGTTCAGGCCATTTGAGAAGAGCACCTGATAAAGCCGGCCTTGACCATGCTTGAAATTTGCCGAGGAAGCGTGAAGGTAGAGCCTCCACATGCGGACAAAAGACTCGCCGAACATTTCCCGGGCCTTTTCCACGTTTTTCTCAAAATTTCCGGCCCAGCAATCCAGTGTTTTGGCATAATGAAGGCGCAGGTTCTCCACGTCCACGATGGTCAGTCCTTTTTCTCCCATGTGCTGCGCGATTTCAGGCAGATTGGGGAGGTATGCTCCAGGAAAAATGTAGCGCATGGTCCAGAGGTCAAAGGGGGAATAGGTGTCCTTTCCAATGGTGTGCAAAAGACCCACCCCGCCGGGATTGAGCCATTGTGACACCTTCTCCATGAAGGCGGGAATGAAGTTTCTGCCCACATGTTCAAACATCCCGATGGAAACGAACTTGTCAAAACGCCCTGCCATGTGGCGATAATCTTTGAGAACCACCTGAATGCGGTCCTGAAGACCGAGTTCCCGGATGCGCTGATTGGCGTACTCGCACTGGCGGGGTGAAAGAGTGTTTCCAACACCTGTTACGCCATAATTCCGGGCGGCGTGGATGAGCATTCCTCCCCAGCCACAGCCCACATCTATGAGGCTCTCCCCTTCCTTGAGCATGAGCTTGCGTGCGATGTGCTCATACTTGTTCCATTGGGCTTTTTCCAGGGAATCCTCGGGATCTTTGAAGTAGGCACAGGAATAAGTGAGGGTTTTGTCCAGGTACAGGGAGTAGAACTCCTCACCCCGGTCGTAGTGATGGGTGATGTTTTTGTTCGCACGCCCCAGATGGTTGCTGTTTTTCAGGTGGTCCAGGATGAGCCGGACCTTTTTCCGGAAAGGCGGGCGCACATGATTGTGCTTGACCGCAATGCCCAGTCGCAACAGTTCCTGGAGGTTTCCTTCGATTTCCAGATCCCCTTCCGTGTAGGCTTCCCCAAACCCAAGAAAGCCTTCGCAAAGGATTTTTCTGGCGGCGTTTTCGGAATTCAGACACAGAAGCACCTGGGAATCATCACGAGAACCCACTGTCTCTCCATCCCAGAATCGGACAGCCAGGGCAGAGCCCGGATCCGCCTCCCTCACCCTCAAAACCAAATCCTTGAACATTTCTTTCATAGCTCCAGGCCCTCCTGAAGTAATGTTCGAATATACCGGGACTTTTTCCAGAAGGCAGTGCGGCAACCTGAAAAAATATCCAACACGCAGCCAGACAACCAACTGAATGTTTCGATAATCTTCAAGGCGATACAGGATCCCTGCAGTGACGGCTCAAGAGGTTGCGCAGATTGCAGAATTTATAGGCTCAAAGGAGACTTTTATTATGAGAAACCACAGGGTACCGGATAAGCGAGTGTGACTTTAAATCTGCTTTACAAATTAAAATAAAAGCGGAAGGAAAAATTGCAACCACCCCCTTCAAACATGAGCTTTCTTCTCATTGCGCCGAACCCAGAACCTGGTGTGCCATGCGGATATGGGGCACCTTCAGCCAGTCCACTCCCAGGAGCTTCGCCCCTGCGGCGTCCACCGCCACCGGATCATGGCCTGCCAAGAGTTTTTGGACCGGGGGATCACAGGTGGCCCCTCCAAGATGGTACTCGGCCATGCCCACACTGGCATCTATGATGGAAAAATCGGGTTTCCGGTATGAATTGAGTTCCAGGATCGACTGATGAATGTTTGCGTGGAAGGCGGATTTTTTCCAGCTTCCTCCCTGCTGGTAATATCTGGGAGGAGCAAGGCCCATCATGTTCTTCATGCTCAAAGTGACGGTGGCCAGGGAATGGCGCTTGAGAACGGGCAGGGAGACGAGAAAACCTTCAAACACGATTTCAGGGAGATACATCTGAGGGAAAAAGGCGAAGCGGGAGTTTTCCACCCTGCGCAGGGGTTCCTCATTCAAATCCACCAGTTCAACCTTGTGGTTCCGGGCAAGGTCTGTATAGCCAAGCCTTTGAAACACCTGGTGCGTGGTCAGGTGGCTGTCACCGCACCCCTCGGCGATGACCAACCCTCCCTTGAAGTAACGGCGCACATAGAGGATCAAGGCTTCGACCATTGAAGGGGCACTGGTGATAGGAAAGGGGGAATCATTGATCAGGTTGGGTTTGAGGATGATCAGGCTCTGCTTTTCAAAAACGGAGCCCGCTGCGACTTCATCCAGGCAGGCCGCGATGGACTCCCCGTAGCTGGTGAAGGAACAGACCGCAAGGTTTCCTTTCCTGGACATACGCATCACCTCTTTCATGGACTGAACCAGATTCTACATGAAAGGGGTTGCGGATGCATCCCATATTTGATCATTCATGGGCACGCAAAAGCTGCTCCAGTGCCTCAGGGATCTTCCCGATGATCTCGCCCACCTGGGTTGCGGGAGTGGGAGCGGCCATCTGCCCTGCAAGGCGATTGACGCGGGCAGCAAGAGGGGCCGCTTTTTCCACGGGCATTCCCGTGGCGGTCAGGGCAGCCACCAGGCCCGTCAACGTATCGCCCGTGCCGCCAATGGCTTCCATGGCGGCGACGGAGGGAGCCGTTACGGTTTCCATCACCCCTTCGGGTCCGGCCAGATGGTCCGCCCTGCCCTTCACCAGCAGCCACCGGGCCGCATTGTCGTGCTCATAGGCGCGGGCGATCAACCGGGGCACATTTTCTTCCTGGTGCAGGATGAATCCCCGTGTGTAA
Source organism: Syntrophobacteraceae bacterium (assembly GCA_003566995.1). Lineage (GTDB taxonomy): Bacteria > Desulfobacterota > Syntrophobacteria > Syntrophobacterales > Syntrophobacteraceae > SLCH01. Next base: position 902 of record PXBG01000122.1, on the reverse strand, counting down.
AAGGGATGGGGCGCGTTTTCATCGGCCAGAAAAGCAAGCTCGCCCACATCGGGGGTGAAAAGGTCATAACTTTGGGCCTGTCCGCTCATTTTGGCCGCATACATGAACCCTGCATCGGCAATGGTCACAGGCCTCGGCTGCAGTTCTTCCAGGGCAAACAGAACGCGATTGTGCCAGTCCACATCGGGCTGAAGATAATGGAACACCACCACCGTGGGGGAAGACTTTGCAAGGTGGGTTTCCAGATGGGCATAAAGGGAGCGGCTTCCATCCCCGCGCCCGATGTCCCCCACAAGCCAGGCCTCAACGGGGGGCAGAGAGAGAAAGGCACCCGCCGCCAGAACAGCCCCCAGAAGAGCGGGCGTTCCCCGGTTGAGGGGAACAGCCCGTCCGGAAACAATCAACCGGTACCGGTCCATTTGTACCGGTCCCACCACCAGGGGAAAGGCGGAATCAGGAATGGTGCCTATGACGCAGAGCACTGGCGAAGCATCTCCTTGTAGGCCAATTCCAGAGCATAGCCGCACAGGGTATGACCCATGTCGCGAGGCCTGGGCGTCTCATGGAGAGTTTTTCCCACCATCTGGAAGGCCAGGTAGGGCACATCAGGGCATCCGCCACCGGAAATGTTCACGATGGTCTGAGTGGCCTTTTCAATGCAGATCTTCATGTTGGCGGCGCGCACCATGAGGTGCTCGCCGTAGTCAACAGTCTGAAAAAGGTCCACGGGGGCCAGGAGAGGACCGGTTACGGGAACCATCTTCAGGGGCGGCACACCGGCCTCATGGAGAAGGCGGGAGATTTCCAGGTGTTCCATGAGGGGCACCTCGATGACAAGGTCACATCCGCTCTGGATTTGCTGGGGAGGACCCATCACACGGACATTGTAAGATCGGAAGAGC
>PXBG01000142.1 GCA_003566995.1 Syntrophobacteraceae bacterium | reverse complement strand
GTGGAATTCAAACGCCCCTTCTACCTGGCCCGAAGAAAAAAACGCCAGATATCCCCTCTGTGCACCGCTTTCATCGGGCACTTGAGAGAGGAGAGCGGTTTGTGAAGACAAGACCTACGGTTCTCGCAGAGGCGCAGAGAACGCAGAGAGAGCTGAACCGAGGTATCGAAGGACATGAAAGGGCGGGCGAACCTCGTGCTGACGGAAGGTTTTTTGCCGAGCTGGGGCTCGGCGGTCCCGGGAAAACCCGAAACGTTCGCCCTTCGGTACCCCGAGACGGACCTTGGGCGGGTCGGTGACATGCCCAAGTCCGAAAGGTGACGAATGGCAGATGACGAGGACCCTCTCTGCGTTCTCTGCGCCTCTGCGAGAACCATGAACATCATCCTGAAGGGGCATTGCCGGCTTTTTCCACCCTGCAGGGAATGGCCCGCAGCTGGTTGGTGCCCATGATGGGGTCGAAAGGTCTTTCCGCGCTGGTGAGGCAGTTGATGTTGGCCCGATCCCAATGGAAAAGGTCCTTTTCCAACCCTTCGGGAAACCACCAGCCGTAGTCGGCCACCACCACCCGCGGGTCGATCGTCTCGGTGAGAGACAACCGCTGGACCATTTCCCCCGCAGCCGAAACAACACGCACCGCTTCTCCCGCCTGGAGGCCCAGTTCCTGAGCCTTTGAGGGGTGCATGCTCACGCAGGGATGGGGGTGTCTTTTCCGCAGGCCAGTGAGATGCCTGTAGGCCGAATGAAAAAAATGCTTCGGCTTGGCGCTGGTGAGCAGCAGGGGGAAGGCTTCACTGACCTCGAAATCATCCCCGTTCCCGTAGAATGGCACCGATGCATATCCCCACTTCCGCAGCAGGCTCGAAGCCAGTTCCACCTTCCCCGATGGGGTGGAAAACCCCTTTTCCCTGTAAGTGAAATATTTTCCCGGGCCCCGCAAAACCCCCCTCTGAGCGAACTCCTGGTAGGTGATGCCCGAAGGGGCCAGGATCTCTTCCAGGATGTCGTCCGGGCGGTTCCAGAAATGATCCCGGAACCCCATTCTTTTGCCCCACTCGTTCAGGATGTCCATGTCGGAGCGGCATTCCCCCCTCGGTTCCACCAGTTTGGGGCGTGCCAGCACGTAGCCGTGGGGGAGGCCGTAGTGGCCCATGTCGTTGAATTCAAAGTTGGTGGCCACGGGCAAAACCAGGTCGGCCAGGGCGGCCGTGGGGGTCATGACCTGGTCGGCCACGGCCAGGAATTCCAGGTTCATGAGCCCCTTTTTCACCAGGTGAGCCTGAACGCCGCTCACCATGGGGTTGGCCCCCTGCACGTACATGCCTCCAATGGCCGCACTGGAGTGGGTGGAGGCTCCCTGTTCCGCAATGGATTGAAAGATGGCCCAGTTGGGAGTGGTGAGCAGGCGGGGAATGAGGTGGTGTTCTCTGTTGAGGAGCTTCCGGGAACGGTCGGGAAAGTGATCCAGGCGCAGGAATTCCGCCAGCCTTTTGAGGCGCGGCGCCGAGGCGCGCACATTGCCCCCGGGAACTTCCAGGTTTCCCGTGAGGGCCATGAGCAGCACCAGGCTGCGGCAGCACTGAGCGCTGTTCACCGTGTGTTCGATGGCGTTGCCCCACTGGATGAGCGCGGGCCTGGAGGTGGCGTACAGGCGTGCCGCTTCCACGATCTTCCGGGGTTCCACCCAGGTTCCCCGGGCCACCGTTTCGGGCGTGTATGGGGCGAGGGCTGCTTTCAGTTCGTGAAAACCGGTGGTCCAGTTCTGCACAAAATCATCATCGTGGAGGTTTTCTTCCAGGATAACGTGGAGAAAGCCCAGGGCCAGGAGGCCGTCGCTCCCGGGCCTGATTCGCAGGTGGAGATGGGCGCGGCGGGCCGGTTCGTTTTCCACGGGATCGATGACGATGAGTACGGGGTTTTGCTTGAGGCAGTCACGAAGATGAATGCCGAGCACCCCCTCTTCGTTGGTGCGGAAAGGATTGCTCCCCCAGAGGACCACGCACCGGGTGGGCGAATCCAGGTCCGCCACGGGGAAAAAGCCGCAGGTGACCATGGCCATCTGTTCCCGGGGCATGTGGCAGACGTGCTGGGACGATCCCACATGGGGGCACCCCAGGAGGTTGGCCAGCCTCATGGCCATGAAAAACTCCACGCCCTTGGGGGCTCCCTGCAGGAACGCCAGGGATTCAGGGCCCCAGCGGTTTTTGAGCTCCAGGAACCGGTTGGCAAGGGTGTCCAGGGCTTCGTCCCAGGAAATTTTCACCCACTCCCCCTCCCCTCGCCGGCCTTTTCGCTTCAAGGGATGTGTGAGCCTTCGAGGATGATCGATTCGCTCCAGGGAAGCCAGCCCCTTGGCACAGCAATGCCCCCGGGAAAAGGGGTCTTCCGTGTCGGGAAGGACCTTCACGGGCTTACCGTTCCGGACCAGGACCTTCAGGCCGCATCCTCCGTGGTCGAATCGGGCGCAGTGAGTGCGCAGCCATTGTTCGCTCATTTCCTCCTCCTTTTAAGCCCAGAGGGCGGCGTGGTCAGCCTTCAAGGCATGGGCGGG
>PXBG01000117.1 GCA_003566995.1 Syntrophobacteraceae bacterium | reverse complement strand
CTCAGAAGGGGGTGGTCCATGGGGCAACTCACGAGGGGGTCGAGACATGCCAGAAGGTGGCCCAAATCCCGGTACCGGTGTATGAGTTCCTCCACGCGGCCCTGGAGCAGCACCTGGTCCCGGGAGCAGACCCCGGGCAGTTCCCCCTGCGGGCCCATTCCCATTTCAAACCCCTGAAAAAACAGCTGCCATTCCCTGCTCACGGAGCGGGCGTCTTTTTTCCATGAATCATAATTTTGAGCGAAAACATGGGCATTGAACGGGAGGGACAGGTCCATCATGGGGAAAGGCCTTTCATGCGCCCCGCCGTTCAGGCCAAAGAAAGGAAGCGCCGGGGCTCAACCCGGTCTTTGCGCAAGCCAACCCCTCTTTCGGAGTGTGCACGGACAGCACAAGGGCCGCATGCGGACAGGACCGGAACATTTGATGAAAAAGCACTGTAGGGTCAAAAAAACAATCCAGGAAATGCCCTGGAAGTGTCAACCTTCAAATTGTTCTACAACTATGGAAAACATCTTTTCAAGTGGTGACTCCTGTTCGAAGAAAATGCTTTTCTGGCCGCATGCTCACCTTGCCAAGGTTCTCCTGTGCGGTTAGCCTTACAGGTCAGCACAGCGGTCTGATTCGTGATGGAATTTTACCCGTCAACTGCCCAAGGAGAGATGATATATGGCAAGAACACTGCTCATGGTCTTCGCATTCCTGTTCCTCTGGGTGGGGAGCACTCCCCTTTTTGCCGGCCAAGAAGCTGTTGACCCCTACAACAATGGGCATTTTCAGGTGGAAGTGGGAGACACCATCTATGTGTCCGAGAGCGGTGAAAGGGGACCTTTTCAGACTTTGTCCAAAAAACCGGGAAAATGCGGATTCGGTCAGGAGCTTGTGGCCGCTGAAGTGACCGGAGTGTCCAGAGGCGCGGCAAACGTCATGCTCAATGGCAGGGAGGTGCAGTTTTCCACGGTGGGCAAGTACATCTGCGCCTGCCCTGAAGAATGTCCCTGCCAGGCCATCAGCCAGGCTCCCGCTCCCTGTCCCTGCAACCCTGACAAGGACATGCAGCCCGTGGGCATCTGGTAGCAGGATGATGTGAAGAACGGATGCGTTCCCACGCCCTCCCGTGGGAACCATAAAATCACATCAGGAGAGGAGCCCCATTTCCATTGCGATTCCTCCATTGAGAGGGAATTCGATGGTGTGGGGTTAAGCTTTCCGGGCAATACAATCACGATACCCCATCACAATATTATGCCTCATTGCGTCATTCCCGATTTATGTTTCATTGCGTCATTCCCGCGAAGGCGGGAATCCAGGATTTTGCAATCTTTTCTTGCTCCGCCTTCCTGGCTGTGACCGAGGTGAGTGGTGTAAATCCCCAAAAAGGCCACAGCGTTGGAGCGTAAATCAAGGTGAGATCTGCATTGCTGAACCTTGAGCCAAAAATCTTCACAAGCCTTTCAAGGAAAAAATCCAGCGAGAGCTGCACCCGATCATTGCAAATCAGATCAAAATAGCCTCCTGCAGATTCTTGACGGCGTGGTAGCTCTGCCACCCGGGTGTGAGGATCAACACATCCACGGGTCCTCCCACATCCGCCACTTCCTTGGTCTTCCTGACCAGGTCCATTTCATGATCAAAAAAACCATGGATGAAATGAATGGCATCGGCCGTGCGAAGAATGTCCAGGTCCGGAAGCCGGCCCCGGGCATACTTGTGGGTCTCCCATTCGCAAAAGGTGAGAATCCCGCCCCTGACGACCCCGCGCTTGTTCACGTTCACCCTCTGAAGGCGATGGCCGCCCTCTTCCTGGTAATCCAAAAGGGCCACGAAGGGTTCCCGGTCGTCAAATCCACAGAGATGAAAGCGCGAGCGCAGGCCCCCGTAGAAGGTGTTCAGGAAGGAGCAAAGGCCTTCCGCCACCGCCGCCTGGGAAGGATGATGGTGGTCCAGAACTTTGAGAAAATGACCGAGTATGTCGCGCACGGTCTTATCATCCCAGCTGGCGTAACCGCTCACGGAAATGCCCGTGGCCGTCTTTTGCAGGAGAAAAAGCTTCTGCGTTTCCCTCACGCCCAGGACCCGGCGGTTCTCATAGTCGTCGAGCTCCACCTCCAGGCTGTCTGCGGCCATGAAGATGATTTCCCGCGTGTAGAGGGTGGCCAGTGCCGTCATGAATGAAAAAAGTCTCTTTCAAGTGGGTATGGGTGGAAAAGGGAAGCCCTTGTGTGTATTCTTCCCGGGTCGATTCAAAAAGGAGCCCCAAACGTTTTTTGCGCCCGTGGGCCATTATATCCCGAATATCCCGGCGGAACGCCATCGAGGTGATCTTTTTTCATGAACCATCCGCTCCTGGAAGTCAAAGACCTTCAGACTTTTTTCTTCACGGAACGGGGCACGGCCAAGGCCGTGGACCGCGTCAGCTTTCACATCATGCCCGGCCAGGTCCTGGGAATCGTGGGGGAGTCCGGTTGCGGCAAATCGGTCACGGCCCATTCCATATTGCGCCTCATCCCTTCACCCCCGGGAAAAATCGTGGGCGGCCGCGTCCGCTTTCAGGACAAAGACCTACTCTCTTTGCCCCAGGAAGCCATGAACCGTATTCGAGGCAACGACATTTCCATGATTTTTCAGGAGCCCATGACGGCCCTCAATCCTGTCTTTCGAGTCCAGGACCAGATCATGGAAGTGATCCGCCGCCACCTCAGGCTCTCCGCCAGGGATGCGCGGGAGCGCACCATCGGGCTCCTTCGCCAGGTGGGCATTCCATCCCCCGAGGAGCGCATGACTCATTACCCCCACCAGATGAGCGGCGGCATGCGCCAGCGTGTCATGATCGCCATGGCCCTGGCCTGCGACCCGGACCTGCTCATCGCCGACGAACCGACCACGGCCCTGGACGTGACCATTCAGGCCCAGATTCTGGAACTGCTGCAGAAGCTTCGGGAAAAAACGGGCACGGCCATTCTCCTCATCACCCACGACCTGGGCGTCATGGCGGAAATGGCGGAAGAAGTGGTGGTCATGTACACGGGGCGCATCGTGGAGCGGGCCCGCGTGCACGATCTTTTCAACAACCCTCTGCACCCCTACACCCAGGCCCTCATGCGTTCCATTCCGGGAAGGCTTTCAAACATCGGCAAAAAAAGGCTGGACGCCATTCCCGGCGTCGTCCCCAGTCTCCTGGATCTTCCCGCGGGGTGCAAGTTCAACACGCGCTGCAAGGTTGCCTTTGAACGCTGCTTCCAGGATCCCGAACCGGAACTCCTCGTCCCCCAAGAGGACCACTCGGTGCGATGCTGGCTCTACTCAGGCCAAGGAGGTGAATGACCGTGAAGGCGAACGGACATGAAAACCCTCTCCTCATGCTGAAAGACGTGAAGAAACACTATACCGTTTCCCGGGGACTCCTGGGAAGAAACTCTTCGGTCATCAGGGCGGTGGACGGCATCGACCTGGACATTTTTACCGGAGAAACTCTGGGGCTGGTGGGAGAAAGCGGCTGCGGAAAATCCACCCTCGGCCGAACCATTCTTCGGCTGGAAGAAGCTTCCGGGGGGGAGATCCTGTATGAAGGGCGAAACATCCTTCGCATGAACCGGCAGGAACTGCACCGCCTGCGAAGGAAAATGCAGATCATTTTCCAGGACCCCTATTCGTCCCTCAACCCCCGCCAGACGGTGGGGCGCATCGTGGGGGAAGGCCTGGCCATTCACAAGGTGGGCAGCGCCCAGGAACGAAAGGACCGGGTGCAGTATCTCATGGACGTGGTGGGGCTCAGGCCCGAACACATCCACCGGTACCCTCACGAATTCAGCGGAGGGCAGCGCCAGCGCATCGGCATCGCCCGGGCCCTGGCCCTCAACCCTGAATTCATCATCTGCGATGAACCCCTTTCGGCCCTGGACGTTTCCATTCAGGCCCAGGTGATCAACCTCCTCAAAGACCTGCAGGAGGAATACGGGCTCACCTACCTGTTCATCTCCCATGACCTGTCCGTGGTGCGCTACATCAGCGACCGGGTGGCGGTCATGTACCTGGGCAACCTCATGGAACTGGCGCCCCGGAAGGATCTTTTCGCCCGGCCCACACACCCCTACACCCAAGCCCTCCTTCAGGCCATCCCCGTTCCCGATCCCGAAGCCAAAAAAGAACGGGTCAAGCTCCTGGAAGACACTTCGCAGCAGGGAATGGCACCGGAAGGGTGCACCTTCGCACCCCGCTGCCCCCACAAAAGGGAAGAATGCCTGAACCAGCCCCCGCCCCTCACGGAACATTCCCCCGGCCACTGGGTGCGGTGCCACCACGATGGGGTCAGGTCTTGAATTGTCAGTTTCTTACCTTAAAACCCCACCATAAACACCAAACCCCATGGACCAACACGGAAAACGAAGGGTGAGCAAAGGTTCACCGTGCCCACCGCTTTTCTTCACCTTCTTATGCTATGACTTGGAGAAATACCCCTCGCTTTTCATTTCCTCGAGCTCTTGAATGGCTCCCGCAATCTTGGTCAATGCGCCCATTTTCTCCCTGGCCTTTTCCAGGTGAGGCAGGGCATCGGGGTTCTGATGTTCCCCCAGGGCCTGAGCCGCCCAGTTCACCACGTAGGAACTTTCGTGATCCAGGTAGGAAACCAGCACCTGGAAACTCTCGGGCGTGTGCACTTTCCCGAGCACGCTCAAAAGACCCGCTTTCAGGTCGTCAAAAGCGGGATTCTCCTCAAGGGTCTTCCTGATAGGGGGGACAGCCGATTCTCCCATGTTCTGAAGGCTGGCCAGGCATTGCTGGGAAAAATAAGGAAAGCGAAACATGGAAAGCTCCGCCAGGAGCTGTGTGCTCTCTTCCCCCCCGTAGCGGGCAAGAAGGTCGGGAACAAAAAGGCTGGCCCACGAAAACACATAGGTCAGAGGGAGGAGGTAGGGAATGGCCCGGTGCCCTTCCTCTTCCAGCTTTTCCAGGGTGGGAGCCAGAGCCTTGCGGCGGACTTCATATCCTTCGTCCTGGCGCGCAGGAAATCTCTTGGCATCGTTGGCCACCAGAAGGCTTGCCACATGAGCCTTGATGCCACTGTCATTCCCCGGTGGATACGCTTTGTGGTAGGCTCGGGCGCGATGGGCCACCCAGAATTTGTCGAGCCACGTGGAGGGCGAATAAAAGAAAACGATGTTCTTTCGGTCGGTCCCTTCCCTCTTGTGGTATCCGTTCTGCTGGTAAAAGTCCTTTTCTTCCCTCGCCGTCTGCCAGCGGTCCCGGCAGATGAAAAAAGCCCGGTCATAATCCTGAAGGGCGAGGGACGCCATGGAAAGAATGTCGTGCAGCCGGTCATCGTCCGGGTAGGACTCCAGCGTGCGCTCGGCCAAGCGCCGTGCCTGGTCGAAATCCCGGCTGAACAGGAAATCGAACCCCTTGTGGACTTCCTTTTCGATGCGCTCCTTGCGGCGGTTCATCTCCTCCGCTTCCTGAAGGGCATCGGGAGGAAGGACCTGCCGGGCTTCCTGAAAACTTGACAGGCAGCACTTCTTGAACTTTTTGCCGGAACCGCAGGGGCAGGGTTCATTGCGGCCCACCTGCTTCATTTTCAGTTGATCGGCCAGGGCCACCTTGCGGCGGGACTCCTGGTATTCATGGAGCCTCTGGTCCAGTTCCTTGCGGGTCAGGTTGTACTTGGCGGCGATGGCGTCGGGATCGCCCCCCTGGAGCAATTCAAAAACGGGTTGCAAAGGATTTTGTTTGTCCGCCGGGGACGACGGTTGATTACCCATATGGCTTCCTTTCCAAGACTCTCTTTCTGAGGCGAAACGACCTGCAAAACTTTAAAAAATCAATGAAAGCGGCCTTGAGGCCCCTTGTGAAAAGCGCAAGGTCTTGTAACAAGTTTTGTTTTCCTTGTCAAAAACTACGGCCACTTGCAATGAATGAAAGGGCCCGTGGCCTTTGCCACCCGCCCATTCCTCTGGAGGACCACCAAACAATGGGCCACCATTCTACCAGCTGTCGTTCAAATGCCTGTCCATCAATGACACGGTCCATCAATGGACTTGACGGAATCCTTTTAAAACGCTAGATATTCTCATTGGATTTATTTCTCAATGGAAAGGGAATGAATTTGGCAGTCATCGATACCTCTGAAAGCCTCTCTGCGAGCCTGGAAGACTACCTGGAAGTCATCTTCCACCTGGAAAAATCCAATCGGGTGGCGCGGGCCAAAGACATAGCCGACCAGATGAACGTCCAGCGGGCATCGGTCACGGGAGCCTTGAGGGCCCTCGCTGCACGGGGACTCATCAACTACAGCCCCTACAGCTACATCACCCTGACCCAGTCGGGACGGGAGATCGCCCAAGAAATCATACGGCGGCACGACACGCTCAAAGAGTTTTTCATGACCGCCCTGCAAATGACCCCGGAAGATGCGGAAGCCAACGCATGCCGCATCGAGCATGCCATCGACCCCGTGGCCATCGAGCGTTTGGTGCACTTTCTCGAATTCATCAAGCTCTGCCCAAGAGCCGGTGCGGACTGGTTCGAAGCCTTCTCCCGCTACTGCCAGAAGGGGGAGCGATCGTCGGACTGCGAAACCTGCCTCAAGGAATGTCTCGAACAGGTGACCGAGGAAGAAAAGAAGCGGAAGAAGCCCTAGAGGTCGGTCCCGTCGCGTCAAAACCGCGTCGCCTCTAACCCCAAAGCCTTCCCCATCCCCTCTACCACCCATGCACCCGGCTCAACCTTTTCCAGCGAGACTCAAATTCCTTTCACGACCCCTTCACGGCCCCTTCACGCAACAAAAGCCCCTTGTCACTCTGGCGAGTCAGTGGACTCCTCTTCCCTTCTTTTCTTCGCCAGGTTCACGGAAAAATTGAGAATTTCCGAACTTTCCCTGTACGCTTCCGAACAGAAGTCCCCCAGGTGTTCCGCACTTTTTTCGAAGTCTTCCATGAAAGCATCGAGCCGCCCCTCTTCAAACCACTCCCTGTAGAGATCCAGGCCTCTTTTCAACTGGTCGATGATCTCACCCGTGTGAGGGTTCATCTGGGTGATGGCCGAATAGAGGGCGCTGTTTTGAGCGAAAATCCTTCCCAGCAGGCTGATTTCCAGGCGGTAGCTGGGGCTGGTGTATTCCATGGTTTCGGAGATGCTGACCCCCAGTTCCCGCAAAACACGCCCCGTGAGCATGGTGGTCATGTGAAAGAGCACCTGAATGATGCTCATGAGGCGGTCGTGATCCTCGGGAGAAGTCTCCTTCACCCGAAGCCCGCGGCTCTCGAACATGGCCCGAAGGGCCTGCCACCATTCCCTCTCTATGCGCACGGGGCAGGCCACCAGGGTTTGCCCTTCAAAAGAGGGCACCCGGCCCCCGAACATGGGATGCAGACCCACCACCGATGCCCGCGTGGTGAGCATCTCCTTCAACGGAGGCACCTTGAGGCTTGTGAAATCCATGAGGAGCTGGTCTTCCCGCACGAGGGGGGCGAGGCTTCGAATGATGTTGACCGTGTCGTGCAGGGGAACGGCAAAAACGACGATGCGGGATCGCTGCACCAGCTCTTCATTGGAAAGCTCCCCGCGCCGGGGATCGGACACGATCACCGTGTATCCGAGGTCCTCAAAAAGACGGGAAAAGAGCCGGCCCATTTCCCCCGATCCGCCGATCATGCCCACGGTGGCGGGAGGAGCCCAGGGAAAGGCAGGATTTTCCTCCTGAAATTCAGCCAAAGATTTGTCTTCCATCAAAAAAACCTTCTTCTGTGACACCGCAACCCTGAAAAACATTTCCCCAAAACACTCCCCGTGTTCTTACCACAACCCACCCCATAGTGCGACTCCAATGAGGGGGTCAGGTCTTGAATTATCACTTTTCCCCGCCCATCCTCCTGTTGATCACCTTGCTGAGGGTGGTGTAATGGAGGCCCAATACCAGCGCCATTTCCTTGAGGGTGTACCCGTGTTCATGGTGCGCAAGGCAGATCATTCGGTTCCGCTCTTCTTTTTCCATGGCGCGGTCAGCCGGAAAAAGCTCATCCAGCGACGGGCGGCCCACATACCGTTGCTTCCTCGGTATCTCCGAAATGACTTCCTTTCCCTCAAGCCACTCCTTCGCCCGCTTCACAAATGCTTCGGAGCCAAGAAAAATCTGTCCCGAAAGCTTTTCCCACGGCGTGCCCCACTCCTTCAATCCCCCGTGAACAAACTGACGGTACAAACGCTTCGCATCGGACCGGGAAGGGGAAAAATTCCCAAGCAGCCAATCCGTGGTGAGAAATTGAGGCTTTGGGGCCTTTCCCAGAGTGGCAAGGCAGCTGCTCCAGCGGTACTGTTCCGGTCGCACCACCATTTTTGCACGCACGGGGTTGAGCACCACGTAGCGGCAAAGCTCAAGAAGATGGCTTTCTTTTTCCACGAGGATTGCCTTGAACCTGCCCTTGAACACATGCCCGTCCCTCCCATGAACACGATTGAATGCCTGAGTGTAAACGCCGTTCAAGTGACGCATTCCCATGGAAAGGTTTCCTTCGGGGGTTTCTATGAGCAGGTGATAGTGGTTTCCCATGAGGCAGTAGGCATGACAGAGCCAGTTGAAACGCTCCACCGCCTCCCCGAGAATGTGAAGGAAAAGCCCCCGGTCCCTGTCGCTCTCGAAAATGTTTGCCCTGGCGTTGCCCCTTGAGGTGACATGATAGACGGCACCGGGAAATTCCACTCGCAGTGGTCGAGCCATAAGCAATGCCCCCCTCAAAAACATTATATTTCAAGACCTGACCCCAACCAGTGTTGCCTGAAAACAAGGACTCAACTATAATGACCCAAAAACGAATGTAATACTTGCAGACACTCTTCAAGTGAATGGCTTTTATGGAAGCAAGAGAGTTTCATGACCGAGATAAAGGTCTTTGCCAGTGCGGAGCATTCTTTATTCCACTCGAGTTCTTTTTCACACGACCCGATGCACTCACCTGAAACTTTTGAAATTCGAAAGCATCTGACCTAAAATGACAGAAAAACTTATTGGGAATGAAAAATGAGAAGATGGTACTGCATTTACACCAAGCGCGGCTACGAGGACAAAGTCACCTTCAAGTTGTCCGAACTTCCCAATATGGAAATCCTGAACCCCAAGATTCAAAGGCACAAATACCTGCGTTCGCGCCTTGTGCAGGTCACCGAAGAGCTTTTTCCATCTTACATTTTCGCCCACCTGGAATTGGAGCAATATGGCCACCTGGTGCAATACACGCGCGGTGTTCGCCGTTTTGTGGGCGACCGTTCCGGAATGGCCTATGAGGTCGACCCATCCATCATCGAGTTCATCACAACCCGCCTTCACAATGGAATCGTGGTGCTCGAAAAAGATCTGCTGCGCCCCGGAGACAAAGTTCGTGTCCACGATGGACCTTTTGCAGGCATCACGGGAGAAGTCCTTTTTCAAATGAAGCCCAACGAAAGGGTCATGGTCCTTCTCACGAGCCTGGAACGCCAGCTCAAGGTGGAGCTTCCCAGCTCCTGCGTGGTACGCTCATGAACATCCATGAACAGCCACTTGAGGGACACCACCAAATATATGAAGTGACAAGGAATCATATAAGTCAAAAAGTTGACCAAAAGCAATACAAAAGATGCAAAAAGTTTCCGGCTCACATTCGCATTGTGGCCAATCTTAACGCTCAAGCCATTGAAACCAATATATTTCTATGAGCCGTGCCCATTGGAAAGGCAACTGAAGGGAACATCGGCCTGAACGGCCCGCCTGAAAGAACTTATTTTTCAAGACCTGACCCCGTATTGCCAAAGGGACACCAACGACGTATTATTACGGGAAAGAGTCATCACATTATTATGGGTTGTTTTGGAGAATTATTTTCACAGAAGATTTAAAGTTTCCCGCGGTTTCATCCGATCAGCAATTTCAAGCTGACCCGGCATCGTGCCGACAGCCTGCAGGATGGTGCAGTTCCAAATATTCCAGGTAAAAGCACATGGGACAGTGGTATTGCAGTGTTGCATTCACACAGAGGGAAGGCAAGGAAGACCATGTCATTGATCGGTTGCGTCAACTGCCGGACAGGGAAGTGCCTGCCCCCACACAATTCAAAGAGTCGCATCCATTTGCTCCCGCCTCGAACCGGCCACAAAAACTTTTGCCTTCCCAATGCTTTCACAGGCACGAACGTGGAGCAATGCAGTCAGTCGGGCACAGCGCGCCCGGGGAGTGGATCGCCTCGCAGCGCATGCCCCTGGCCAGGAACCCAGAAGCAGGAGATGGCATCCCACACCGCCCAATAACTGCTTGCTCTCTGACGCCAGAATGAACGGTTTCTCGGAAGATACCCAATAAAAGAAGATACTCAACAAAACCACTTGGCATATTTTTTGATAAAACAAATCATTCAAAAAGAAACGATAAAATCATGAAGCATAAATAACTGCAGCACAAAAGGTTCAACTTTACCATTCATGTTTTACTTTGTTTGTATTACAAGAAGGAGAGTCCAACTCCTTTTTGAGAACTGTGAGTGATTGACTGCACAACTTGTTGCTGAGTTCTTTTGAAAGATAACGGCCAACACTGGGGGCCACACTGCAAGACCCCCCATTCAACGACGGACGCGCATGGCTGTCGGTCTCAAATTTGAATTCTTCACACAAACTGTCCTGTACAGTTAATGGCGGTAGCCTGCCCGAGAGCACCCCAAAAAACAGAAAAATGCCTCGCCCGGGCTTAAAAACTCACCCTCACAAGACTGCATTCCCCAAAACCCTGACCTCAACAGAAACATCACCGCATCAAGGGAGGCGGCCATGTTCATGTCCAACCTCAAGGGGATTTTCACCAATAGAGATCAAGGATCATTTTTTGACGGCCTTTACTCTACAGCCAAAGACCAAAACCTGGGCATTTACAGCGAAGAGCAGTTTCAGGAAATGCTCGCCATGGAAACCAAACGGTCCAATCGATCTTCCAGGCCTTTTCTCCTGATGCATGTGACCGTGTCCGAAGACACGGAGGAAGCTGAACGTCTTTACCTTTTCAAGCGCATCGCCCTCATTTTGAATTCCATCACCCGGGACATCGACATCAAAGGTTGGCACTCCTTTGAAAAATCCATAGGCGTCATCTTCACGGAAATCCGCCCCGTATCCGGGCGTGCCATCGAATCCCGCATTCACGAAAAAATACACGAAGGCCTCCTCAAGGGCCTCCACCTGGAGCAGGTCAGCAAAATCAACCTCTCTTTCCAAGCCAGCACCAATGGACAGTCCGCCGCCATCTTCTCCGACTCCCCCCACTTGTCCAAAGCCGCAGGGCAGGAGTCTTCCTCCGTGTCTTCCGTCACCCATCACGAGCATCCCCCTCAGGATGGCCAGGTGGAAGCGCCCCCTTCCGAAACCCGGGAGGTGTCCAGCCTCGTGGTGGAAAATACCGCAGAGGGAAAAATCGAGCACGGTTTCAATCGGCAGATGAGCCTGCTTCTCCTGGGGGACCTGGCTTTGCTGGGGTTTGCCGCTTTCATGGGTGTTTTGTTTCGATTCGGACTCTTCCCCTCCAATGCAATCCTCCCGCTAGCCCCCCT
>PXBG01000056.1 GCA_003566995.1 Syntrophobacteraceae bacterium | reverse complement strand
TGTGCGTGTCCATTCGCTTGTAAGCTGACCGGGGGTGTTTACCTGAAAAGCGCTCGGATGTAATGAGGTCGGGCCGTCTCCGAACTCAATGGTTTGCTCCTGTACATCGCTGTAGGATTCAACCTCATTAAGGGCTATCAATACATTTTCTTCAACCTGTGGCCGGCCTTCCGGATTGGCTGTTATCTGAAAAAATGGGAATACAGAACGTGTACCCGTGGCTATTATTTGAACCGTTACATCTCCATTTTCCGGTATCGGTTCAGTTGTTATATTAAAATCGCCAAGTCCGCCAAAACTAAACCCACCAGGAGCCGTGCTAAAGAATCGGTTGACATCTTCAATCTCAATCGTGTTGCTCGACCCTTGCCAGCTTCCATCTGAACGAAGCCAAAAGTTAGGTGTGCGAACAATAAAACGCACGAATGAAGTTGGAAACCCGTCACGGAATACCGCATACCTAAGTTTAATGGTGAAGGTATCGTCGGGGCTGTTTCGGGTATAGCTTTGCGTTGTGGTTATGCCACCCGCAAATGAATTGGTAGAAAACAGAACAGCAGAAGGGCCGCCAAACGCCTCGTCAATAAACGCTTCGCCTACCTGATTAGACAGGAGCCCATCAAAATTAATGGTGTCCCATCCAACCGGAACCCGCGCAAATACCCCGCCCCCGATGTTCGGTATATCCGTGAACTCGTTAAAGTCGCCATTGATGGCAACCTGCGGGGTAAGCCCGTGCGCATAAATAGAATCAAACCGCCTGAACGCGGGCCGTCTTGAAAATACTTGATTTTGCCCTATTGCCCTGCGACCTGTATTGGCGGTTGTAGCTATACTTACGCTCTGCTCGTATCCGAAAAAGATACCCCCGTACACGTTAGCAGGTCTGGTTCCTACTCTTAGCTCATAGGGAACAATAACAAAGCGCCCGTCATCCATGAATAGGTTAACCCCGAACGGCTTAAGCACCTTTTCTAAAGCATCATACCTGGATATGAACTCACCCTCATCATTGAGGAAATTACGCTCATCTATGCGTATGGATTCAAGGACTCTCGCAAGTGCATCTGTTGATTCTACATTAATTGATTCGAATACCTTAAACTCTCCGGCAGGATCTCCCGACCTGCGAAGTGGAGAAAGGCATTGAGCAATAACAGATTCTAAAAATATAGAGGTTTGCGGAGTGGCTGCCGGAATCCTATAAGGCAGGTTTTTTAACGCACCAAGCGTAACGGCCCGAAGTGTTACCGGGTAAGGCGTATCAACATACGGCTCGGAGTAGACTTCAGGAAGTATATACCCAAAGTGCCTGTTTGCACCGTTCTTTTGAACCAGTATCGAAAACTCCCGTTCGTCAGAGTCGGCTATATCATTAAACTCAAAATCTGTTTGCGCGTAAACATTAAGCTCAATCTCGGTTGGTTTTAGCGTCTCGAACTTTTCATCACCCTGTGATTGCATAGATATAAACAGCGGCGATAAACCAGCACCTTTTACGCTTGTAATGCTTCCGGTGTATCCGTCCTGTATTATCCAAGCGGTTTTTATATCTCCGAGTTCATCGGTAAACTCTAAGACCCATCTTGCGCCTTGTGGTGCTGAAAATTCTGAGGGCATATTATTTTAATAATTAACAATTCGTCCGGTTCTGTTTGCAACTCTGTTTCCTTGCTCAAGTACGCCCACGAGCTGATCGTAGCCAATGGCAAAGCGTACTGTACCGTCTGTGCGCTCCCGTCCGCTTATGTCGCGTGCTATCGGTTGGAAATCTCCCGATACCATACCACCGCCACCCATTCCGCCACCGCCCGGTCCGCGTGATACAAGCCCGCGTAACGCCCCGCCCAAGGCCATAAGCGCACCACCTGCGGCAATAGCAGCCACGGGGTTTGTGAATAAATTAGCGGGAGTCAGTTGCAGCATTGCAAATCCTATACCCATTATTATTCTACCCATCTGGGATGCAAATTCTCCCATTGTGCGAAGCAGAACAGTAAAGATATTACCACCCATAGCCGCACCTGCTGCAAGCTGGCCTATCCCATCAAAGAATGAACCCGCAGCACCTTCAATAGCAAACTTAATATCTTCACCAAATTGCCACGCCGCTTCATTCATGCGGTTTAGGTTGTCTATTATTTCACGGCTTGATTGACCCATGTTTATAGACAGGTTCATCATTTCATGACTTCCAAGCTGATTCAAAGCCGTTACAGATGCTACTGTTTCCAATTTCATGCGCTCGGCTGCCTCACTAACCCTTGCCCCTCCCGTTGCGAACATACCGCCTAACCTATCAAGACCCGCGCCAATACGCCCGACCTGCGCGTCAAAAAAGTCGCCAAATGACATGAACTCATGCTCAAACTCATCCGTATCACGTTTAAACCCTTCCAAGTATTCCGAAAGTCCGGCGAATGGGTTGGGTATAGTCAGCTCACCGAAATACGCAAGCATCGTATTAAACCCGTCTATCACAAGGCCAATCGGGTTAAGGCGCAGGAATAGCCGCGTCATATCTATAAGCGCATTTCTCCACCATCCGATATTTCCGAATCGCTCGGTTAATGCGGCCCAATTGTCAATGATATAAAGCACGCTCGCCCCAATA
>PXBG01000154.1 GCA_003566995.1 Syntrophobacteraceae bacterium | reverse complement strand
GATCCAAACCGTTTTGCCGACCACGCGGTAGAAGAACCTATAGGGCCGAACGATCACCTCACGATGGGGGAGTTCCGGAAACTCCGGTATGGAGCGCCCAGACTCCGGAAACTCACATAGCCGCTCAAGCGTTTGCTCTGTTTTCTCTCGGAATCGTCTTGCGGCCCTTGGATTGTCCTGCCGGATATACTCAAGCCCTTCCAGAAACTGCCGGCGAGCGGACAGGGTGAACCTGATCCTCAAGACTCCTCATCTCCGAGCAGCGCGTCGGCCTCCTTCATGACGTTTTCGAGGCTATGCCCCTTGCCGTTGGCGATCTCGCGCTCTCCGGCCGCGAGAAGCCGCAACAGTTCTCGCTCGCGTTGGATTCTCTCGTAGGCCTCTACGCTCTGCATGACCGCGACAGGTCGCCCGCGTTGAGTGACGACGATCGGCCCCTTACTGGACTGTAGCCGCTTGAGAACCGCTGCGGCATCCTGACGAAAGTCGCTGACAGGTACGATGTCCGGGATTTTGGTCATTTCTGGAACCTCCATTTGTACGCTGCATTGTACGCTGGACTGCACCATTCTTCAACCCTTATAATGGCCAAGCTCACCGGGGCCATGGAGCGCTTTTCTGTGAACCGACCCCCGTGCGGACCTGCACGGAGAGTGTTGCGGGGACTGGGGGGAGAAACTCCGGTTACCCCATTGGGCATTTCAGTGGTTTGTGTGCCAGACATCACAGTCATTGAGCGGGAGAGGGCGAAAGGAATGTACTTTGATTTTTTTTCGCGCCGCACATGGCGCCGACCGCCAAAGTCTTTATGGAGTGCACGGCGAAAAAGAAAGCGTGAGGCATTGAACGGCTGGTTCCGAGTTGTGGCAGGGACGCCCCATTGCACAGCCTAAAGTGGCAAGATCCCCTTCAGATCAAAAGCATTGTCCCCATCAGGTCCGTGATGGGGGTGCATGAGAACCTGGCAGATTTCTTATGCACCAGGTTCTCATGGAAGGTGATGCTGCCGAGCTGGGGCTCGGCGGTCCCGGGAAATTCATACACACTTGCCAGAGACCGGCGGTCCCGGGAGAAGCTTTCAGGTTTTGTCCGTACCGATCACAGCAGCCCCGCTTCCTTGAGCCATTCCTCGGCGGCGGCGCTCACGCTCTTGTGCTCCACATCCACGGCGGCATTGAGAGCACGCATGGCGTCATTGTCCAGTTTTTCGGACAAAGGCTTGAGTATCTCCTCAATTTCCGGATGTTTTTCCAGTGTGTCGCGCGTCACCACGGGGGCGGGATTGTACACGGGGAAAAAGTTCTTGTCGTCTTCCAGGCTGAGAAGGTCAAACGCGGCGATGCGGCCGTCCGTGGAAAAACCCATGGCCGAACCCACCTGGCCGTCCCTCAGGGCGAGATAGGTCAGCCCCATGTCCATCCTTTTCACATCGGCGGGCCTCATGCGAAAACCATAGACCTGCATGAGCCTTCTGAATCCGTCAGGCCTTTCCCAGAATTCCGACTCCAGGGCGAAGGTGATCTTTCCGGGATTTTCCTCCACGTATTGACCGAAGTCGGAGATGGTCCCGATGTTCAGCTCTTCCGCATCACCCCGGCGCATCATGATGGTGTAGGTGTTGTCCAGGGGAAGAGGGTCCAGCCAGATCAGGCCCTTTTGCGCATCCCTTTCCTTGACCCAGTTGTAGACCTTGTGGGGATCACTCATGACGTCCGTGTCATCCTGCTGATGAAAAACGGTGTAGGCCGTTCCCGTGTATTCATAGTACATGTCGATCTGACCCGTTTCCAGGGATTGGCGGGCAATGACCGTGCTGACGCCCGTGCGAAGGTTCACGTCAAAACCTTCCTTTTCAAGCAGCAGCTTGGCCAGTTCCGGCAGCAGGTACTGCTCCGTGAAATTCTTGCCCCCGATGGTGATGGTCTTGTCCCGCGCCGTGGCATGCACGGACAGCGCCAGGGTGAGAGCGAGAAAAACGACCATGCCTGCAAAAACTCTTTGGGCTTTGATCATAAAGGTCTCCTTCCTGTGAAGTTCCAGGGTGAAAAAAATGGGTTGAAAAAAAGAACACGACTCCTCATCCGGCCATGCGAATCCCCTTGGGGACAATGATCACGCCGAGGAGTTCCAGAAGGTAATCCCCCACGAGGGCAAGAATGATGACGGGAAGGGCCCCCGCCAGAAGCAGCTCCGTTCTCATGAGGTTGATGCCCGTGAAAATGAGATCCCCCAGTCCTCCCGCACCGATGAGATAGCCCAGTGCCGCCGTTCCGATGTTGATGACCAGGGCGATGCGGATGCCCGTGAGGATCACGTCCAGCGCATTGGGGAGCTCCACTTCCAGAAGGATCCGGGTGGGGCTCATGCCGACCCCTTTGGCCGCGTCGATGATGGCGGGCGATACGGACAGAATTCCCGCAAGAGTGTTCCGGGCGATGGGAAGCGTGGAGTAGATGAACAGGGCCACGATGGCCGGTTTGGAGCCTATGCCCAGAAAACTCATGGTCAGGGCCAGCACGGCCAGAGAAGGAATGGTCTGGCCCAGCCCGATCACGTACATGACGATGCCCGCAAACTTTCGAAACCTTTTGCGGGAAACGATGATGCCCGCCGCCAGGCCGGTGACCAGGGCCAGGGCCATGCTCACCGCCACCAGGTAAATGTGCTGCCGCACCAGGAAAAGGACGTAATCCCGCTCCCAGGGATCCGAAAGGTATTCCACCAGCCCGATGCGTTCGGCGGCAATGCCCGTGATGATCAAAAGAGCCACCAGAAAAAACCGCACTCCCTTGGCCACGGTCTGATCTATAAAAGTCCCCTCTTTCATGCCTTCACCCCTTTGGGTGTGAGCCGCCTCTCAAGAAACCCCATGAAAAGATCCACCACAACGGCCAAAAGTGAAACACCCAGGGCCCCTGCCAGCACCATGGATTCATGGGACCGGGCGATGCCCTGCTGAATGAAGACTCCCAGGCCGCCTGCCCCCACGTAGGCGGCAATGGCGGCAATGCCGATGATCATGACCGCCGCAGTCCTGAGGCCCGCAATGATCACGGGAATGGCCAGGGGAATCTCCACTTCGCGCAGAAGCTGCCACTTGGTCATGCCCATCCCCCGTCCCGCATCCACCATGGCCGGATCCACGTTTTTGATGGCGATGAAGGTGTTTCGAATGATGGGCAATTCGGAATAGAGCACCAGGGCAATGATGGCGGGCACTTTTCCCAGCCCGTGCCCGAACACGGCCAGAAGGGGAAGCATGAGTCCAAAGAGGGCGATGGAGGGAATGGTCATGATCACATTGGCGCCGCCAATGACTTTTTGAGCCAGCTGCCTGTTTTTGGTGATGAGGATACCAATGGGCACACCCGTGATGATGGCGATGAAAAGGGACAGCCCCACCATCCACAAGTGCTCCCACGTGAGGAAAAGGGCCGTGGAAAGGTTGTCCTGAAGAAAGATCAGCAGATTCATGGCCCCCCCTCTAGTCATCCTGAGATTCAGAGTAGAGTTCCAGTATGGACCTCTGAATGTAGCGGTAGCTGATGGTCCCGGCAAAAGCTCCGTTGTCGTCCAGGACGGGAAAACTCATGAGGTCGTGCATGAGCATGGCCGAGAGAGCGTCACGCAGGGGCTCACGGGGCGCCAATTCCTCAGGAAACTTCTCCGCAAAATCTTCCACCTTGCCCTGTTCGTATTTCAGATGCCTGCGGGTCACAAAACCCAGCACCCGGTTTTCCCTGAGCACGATCAGGTTTCTGAAGTTGTTTCCTTCAAGGAACCTGAGAGCTTCCTCCGCCATGACATCTGACTGGACCACGTTGCGGGGCTCCCGGTTCATGGCATCTCTCACCCTCAGGAGGCCGAGCACCTTGAGGGCTCTGTCCGCCCCCACAAAATCCGAAACAAACTTGTTGGCAGGACGCATGAGGATGATTTCCGGAGTGTCATACTGGACCAGCTTGCCGTCCTTGAAAATGGCTATCTTGTCGGCCATTTTGATGGCTTCGTGAATGTCGTGGGAAACAAAGGCGATGGTCTTCTTCAGCTGCCCCTGAAGCTTGAGAAATTCGTCCTGAATCTGATGGCGGTTGATGGGATCGATGGCTCCAAAGGGCTCGTCCATGAGCAGAATATCGGGATCCGCCGCCAGTGCCCGGGCCACACCCACACGCTGCTGCTGGCCCCCGGAAAGTTCCACGGGATAACGGTCCCGGTAGATCTCGGGGTCCAGTTTCACAATGCGCAGAAGCTCATCGGTGCGCTCCTCGATCCTCCTTTTGTCCCATTTCAGCATGCGGGGCACCACGGCGATGTTTCCCGCAATGGTTTTATTGGGAAAAAGGCCGATTTGCTGAATGACATACCCCATGCCCAGGCGAAGCTGCTGCACGTTCATTTCCATGATGTCCCTGCCCTGGACACGAATGCTCCCCCTCGTCACGCTTTCCAGCCGGTTGGTCATGCGCAGGAGCGTCGTCTTGCCACAACCGGAGGGACCAAGAAAAACAGCCGTTTCTCCTTCCTCAATGGTGAAGTTCACACCATCTGTGGCCGTCACAGCCGTTTTGCCGGCTCCGAATATTTTGGTCACTGAATCGTATTCAATCATGGAAGCTCCCAGTTGCCAGTAAAAACCGGACTGCGTGCAACAATGTCAGTTTTTGGATAAAAAAGCGAACGGCCCATAGACCCGTAAAAAGCGACAGAAAAATTTTCGGGGTGGTGTTTTTCTATGAAAGAGGACACGCGAGAAGGCCCGGATGCCTCATCCAATTTTACGATTCTGCAGCGTCTTATGTCAACAAGGTTGAAGGGGATTCACCCGCTTGTTTTTCTCATCCACTTGAGTGATTATGAACTGGGAAGACAAATTTATGGAAGGACCTGCACACGTGAATGGGAAGGCCTGGTTCCTGCGTTCGCCATATCCGCAACCTTCCGCGCCGTTTCATGGCCAGCGGGATCGGCTTCTGAGATTCATCATGCAGCAGTCCATCATAATAACACCTTGGCACCACATTTCGGGAAAATCCTGTTTCCTGCGAGGCACCATTCCATGTTCAAAGCCGCTCTCATCCTTTTCTGCATCCTCTACTTTCTCTCTCCCATCGACCTCATTCCCGATTTCATTCCCATTGTGGGAAAACTGGACGACCTTCTCATTATCTTGTTCATCTACTGGAATTATTTCAGAAAAACTGAAGAACAAACCCAGAGGAACGACAGGAGCAACACCCAGTGGCAGCGGGCGCCGGGCGGATTCCGACCGGGAGGAACCTTCCAGGACACACCCCCCCACAACCCCTACACCATCCTGGAAATTCCCACCAGCGCCACCCTGGAGGAGATCAAAAAGGCCTACCGCCGTCAGGCCAACCGGTACCACCCCGACAAGGTGGCGCACCTGGGACAAGACCTTCAGGAACTTGCCGGGAAAAGATTCCATGAAATACAATGGGCCTATGAAGAATTGCTCAGGCTGAAAGGAGCAGGCAACCACCATGGAGGATGAATTCAGCGATTTCACCAAGGTGCACATACTCACCAACCAGTTTGAAGCCGATGTTCTTGCAGACGCTTTGAGGCAATCAGAGATTCCTGTCCTTGTGAGGCCTTTCCGCGAAACGGCCTATGCGGAAATTTTCGTGCCGCAAAAAGGCTGGGGCTGGCTCATGGTGCCCAAAGATTTCGAAAAAAAAGCCAAGAGCGTCATTCAGTCCGCTCTGGAAGCATTCGAAAACAGGCCCCTGTACACAGACCCCATGGAAATCGATCCCCATTTGTGGCAGGAACTGCGCGACGCTGATCCACAGGTGGTTTGCGCAAATGCGAAAGTCACCCTGCATGCAGAACAAAGCAGTTACCGGATTCCCTTCTTCACCACCCATCTTTTGTGCTTTCCTCAGGAAGAAACCATAGAGATCGAAGATCCGTCCATTTATCCCGTCCTGGATTTTGAACTCTTCCTGGTCACCCTTCACTATCTTCTGAAAGCACAGCCCTTGGAACCAACGGGAAAATGGATCAGCGAAAAGGAACTTCCAGGGGGCGAACAGTTTTTCAGGAATTTGCACCAGTTTCCTGTGGAACCCCTGATGGATGCATTGGGCTCCCATATGGATTTGCTGGAAAATACAGCCCGCAGGCTGGGAGGCACCCCCGTGGCCATGGGTGACAGAGCCTATGCCTTCAGCGTGTTTCCCAAAGTGCCCGTTGCCCTTCTCTTGTGGAAAGGCGATGAAGAGTTCTCCCCTTCCGTGCACCTGCGTTTCGATGAAACCGTTCATGCTCAACTGGCGCAACTGGACGTGATCTGGGCCCTGGGAAATGTGGCCTGCGAAGCCCTGCACCATGGTGCGCAGAATGCACTCACTCATGAATGACGGAATAAAACAACATGCGCATCGTGTCCCTCGCTCCCACACAGACAGAAATCATCGCGGCCTTGAATTGTGAGAACCACCTGCTGGGAGTCACAGAAAACTGCGACTATCCCGAACACATTGAGGGCCGGGCCACCTTCGGTTCATGGTGGGCTCCCGACCTCCCCGGTGTCATGGAAGAAAAGCCGGACCTGGTGTGCACCTTCGGAAAACACCAGGAAGAACTGGCCGCAATCCTTCAGGAAGAGGGCCTCCAGGTTTACCACAGCGACCCCCGGACGGTGAAAGCCTCCCTGCAAACCATCGAAGACATCGCCGTGCTTTTGGACTGCGAAAAAACCGCCCTGAGCCTGCTCCAAGAGCTTCACGAGAGGCTGACAGAGGTGGCAGAAACCCTTGCGGCGCACTCCCCGGTGAACCGGCCCAAAGTTCTCCGCATCATGAACTGGAAGCCTCTCATCAGTGTGGGGCCCGGGTCCTTTCAACACGATGTCATCGAACTGGCCGGAGGACGAAACGTCATGAGTGACGGCATGGAACCCTACATGGTCTGCGTCCCGGAACTCATCATTCAGAGAGACCCCCAGGCCATTTTCTTTTGTGAGCAGCACCTTCTGGAAGTCCTTCCCGGCGACTCCCGATGGCAAAGGGTGAATGCCGTGAGAGAGGGGAAAATCTTCCTTTTCGACTGTGGACTCACCTGCCGGTCGGGACCGCGCATCGTGGATATGGTGGAAGGCCTGGCTTCAGGCCTCCATCCCGAACTTTTCCCGGCCCGGAATCGCCGCAGCTGACCTGACGGAGATGTGACCCAATGGGGAGTGCTTATCTCATTGACATAGACGGTGTGCTGGTGAACGGCTATCGGCTCATCCCCGGTGCGGCCCAGTTCATGGAGCGCCTGCAAAGCAGGGGACTGTCCTTTCTTCTGCTCACGAACAATTCACGCTTCACTCCCGACGAGCACCGGGAAGGACTGGGGCAACTGGGAATTCCTTTGCCTGAAAACGCCATTTTCACCTCGGCTCTGGCCACGGCGCGTTTCGTGAAAGAACACTGCCCTCGGGGCTCGGCCTTCACCATCGGAGAAAGAGGGCTCACGGCAGCCCTGGAAGCGGTGTCTTTCAAGGTGACGGAAGAAAAGCCCGATTACGTCATCATCGGGGAAACCGTTTCCTACAGTTTTGAGCGCCTCACCAAAGCGGTGCGCTTCATCCGGGAAGGGGCCCGGTTCATCGCCACCAATCCCGACGTGATCGGCCCCACCGACCAGGGAGTCGTCCCCACCTGCGGCGCCACGGCAGCTCTCGTTTCCGCCGCAACGGGTGTCAGCCCTTACTTCGTGGGCAAACCGAACCCCCTCATGATGCGATCGGCACTGCGCCAGATCTGCGCTCACTCGGAAAGCACCATCATGATCGGAGACCGCATGGACACAGACATCGTGGGAGGCATGGAAAGCGGCATGGAAACCATCCTGGTCCTGAGCGGGGTGACCAGGGAAGAAGATGTCCTGCGCTTCCCGTACCGCCCTCACAGGATCGTGCAGTCTGTGGCCCAAATTCCTCTCTGACACCTCTCTCCACGCTCATGAACCGGAACCTTTCACTGATACCCCCCGCTGCCCCCTCCATCTTCACACCGTGGCAAAAACACGGCGCACAAACAATCCCGGATCAAAGTTTCATGTGCCGGTATTGAAACTTCTTCCTGTTGAACCTATGATTAAAAGAAAACAATCACTTTCAACTTACGGCGCCCGCGCGGCCCATTCAAAATTCTTTTCGGTGCTTTCTCCGGCAGCAATGAGTCTCAATGTCATTAGATCGTCACCAAAACCTTATAAAAGGAGGATGAAATGACGGATCTGGTACCCTGGAAATCTTTCAAGGACGAAATGGAAAGGCTACGCAAAGAAATGGACAACCTTTGGAATCGCTTGTCCGGTGAAACTTCTCTCACCAAATCTTTTCAAAGGGGATGGGCGCCCACCACTGACACCACGGAAACATCGGACGCCATTCACATCAAGGCGGAACTGCCGGGAATGGACCCCGATGACATCGATGTGAGCATCTCGGGCGACACTCTGACCATCAGGGGTGAAAAAAAGCAGGAAGAGGAAAAGCAGGAAGAACAATACCATTATCGTGAATGTTTCTATGGAGCCTTCCAGCGCTCCTTCCGCCTGCCTGCGGAAGTTCAAACGGACAAGATAGAAGCCAGTTTCGAAAAGGGTGTTCTCAAGATCACTCTTCCCAAGTCGGAAGAAACCCAAAAGAAAGAAATCAAAATCGATGTGAAATGAAGCCGCTCAAAAAACCTTCAGGATAAAACCATGACCTTCAGGCCATTTCTTCGATGGATCGGATTCCCTTGCTGCATGGTTTTTCTGACACTGTTCATGGGAGCCGAAAGCATGTCTCAGGAAAAGCAGGCGAACGCCATTCAATTGTCCCAGCCCTCCCGCGAGGGAGAGGTCTCCCTGGAGCAAACCCTTGTGGAAAGGCGGTCCGTGCGGCAATACGGCGATGAGCCTCTTGCCCTGGAAGAAGTTTCCCAGTTGCTCTGGGCGGCTCAGGGCGTCACCCATCCCAGAGGATTCAGGACCGCCCCTTCCGCCGGGGCCCTTTATCCCCTGGAAACCTACGTGGTGGTGGGCAACGTGAAAGACCTTCAGCCGGGCATATACCATTATGCCCCTCACAGTCACTCCATTTCCCTGAAGATGGATGGAGACAAACGGGACGAACTCGCAAGGGCGGCTCTCGGTCAGTCACCCGTGAGAAACGCCCCCGCAACCATATTTTTTTCAGGGGTTTATGATCGCACCATGAAAAGATATGGGGAAAGGGGCGTCCAGTACGTTCACATGGAAGCGGGTCATGCGGCGCAGAATGTGGCTCTGCAGGCCGTGTCCCTGGGCCTCGGCTCCGTGATGATAGGAGCCTTTCAGGACGATGCCGTGAAAAAGCTGATGCGTCTCCCTGAGGAGGAAACCCCTCTGTATCTCATTCCTGTGGGACGGTGAGAGCAAGGCCATCGGGGGCGAGGCCGCACAAAGGGGATGCCGGAAGCTGAAAGGGGCTTGAGGCAGCGCTGGCGGAGCACGGAAGCGACCAGCCTCAAGCCCTCACACCTTCCCAAAATACCCAGGCCACAACAGGGCGCCTCAGGGCATGGGCATGACAAAAACACCATGCACCCTGTTCCTGATGATTTTTCTCACCGCTTCTGTCCATTGCATCGGGAGAGACGGATCCATGCCCCACCTGCAGTTCCACGAAACCGACAGCACACAAAACATAGAAAGGCACCTGCGTGTTTTGACCGTGGACATTGGAGAGCGAAGCGTCTTCAATTGGGAAAATCACCGCAGGGCCCGTGACCACATCCACAAGGAGCTTGAAGTCCTGGGCCTCGAACCCTTTCTTGAAACCTACGACTACAAAGGAACCCCCGTTTCCAACGTGGTGGCCGAAATCAAAAGAGGTTCGAACCCCCCAAGGCTCTGCATCGTGGGAGCCCACTACGACACCGTTGCAGGCACAGCAGGTGCGGACGACAACGCCAGTGGAGTGAGCGTTCTTCTGGAGCTGGCTTCCGGTCTTCAGAACAACCTGCAACTCCTTCCCGAAGATCTGGCCATCAGGCTCGTCGCCTTCGCCCTCGAAGAACCCCCCGTTTTTTCAACCCCCTACATGGGAAGCCGCGTCCATGCACGGGGAGTCCGCGAAAGAAACGAGGAAGTCCAGGGCATGATCTGCCTGGAAATGGTCGGCTACACCTGTCATCGGAAGGGCTGTCAGCCCTACCCCTTTCCCTTGAGTCTCATGAATTATCCAAAGGTTGGAAATTTCATCGGCATAGTGGGCAACTTCCTCTCGCGAAGGTTCACCGAATCTCTTTTGAACGCATTTGAACAAAACGAGAACCTGCCGGCCGTCTCCCTCACCGTGCCCTTCAACGGCTGGATACTCCCCGCCGTCCGCCTCAGTGACCACAGTTCTTTCTGGGACAGGGGCCTCAAAGCCGTCATGATCACGGACACGGCATTCTACAGAAACCCTCACTACCATTCCCCCTCAGACACTATGGACACGCTGGACAAACCCTTCATGGCGCAACTGGTGAAGAGCCTGCTTCACTTTTTCATCACCCCAACCCCGTGAAGCCGCCGCACCTGTGCCGCTTCCAGGGGAATACCCCCGTACCGAACCATTCCACACCCGGCCGGGCAATGAGCGCCTGATCGCCAATCCCATGAACTGCCCCTGCCAGCAACCCTGTTTCCATTAACGGCTTCGATCTGTTATTCATAGTCTTTCAGTGACATGAATCCGATGAGCCTGAATGAAACCGCAACAAGGAGTATAAACGGATATGACTGTTCGGAGCAGCACCCAGCAACACAAGCCCCTGCCGAACTGCTCGGCAGCCTGCCCGGTTCACACGGACACTCGCGGCTATGCGGAAGCCGTCAGCGAGGGGGACTATGAAAGAGCTCTCGAGCTGCTCCTGCAAGCCAACCCTTTTCCCTCCGTTTGTGGCCGCATCTGTCATCATCCCTGCGAAAAGGAATGCAGAAGAAAAGAAGTGGATGCCCCCGTGAACCTGCGCATGCTGAAACGGTTTGTGGTGGAAAACACCAAAGACTATCGCCGTGAGCGCCGCCGAAGGATCGAGCCCTTCCGGGGGAAAAAGGTCGCCATCATCGGATCGGGCCCCGCGGGGCTGACCGCCGCTCACGACCTCGCCCTGCTGGGCTACCACACCGTCGTTTTTGAACAGGATTCCAGGCTCGGAGGCATGCTCGCCCACGCCATTCCCCGCTACCGCCTTCCTCTCCATGCCCTCAACGAAGACATCGACGACATACTGGCCCTGGGTGTGGAGGCAAAAACCGGCTGCCGGGTGGGAAGAGACATCTCCCTCGAGGAAATTCGCGAAAGCCATGATGCCGTGGTGGTGGCCATCGGCCTGTCCGAAAGCGTCACCCTCCCCATCCCCGGTTCAACAAGCGAAGGGGTTTTGCCGGGAATCACCTTTTTGTGGGATGTGGCCAACGGTCATCCGCCTCCCCTGGGAGAACGGGTGCTCATCATAGGGGGTGGCAATGTGGCTGTGGATGCGGCCAGGACGGCGCGAAGGCTTGGTGTGTCCCGGGTCTTTCTGGCATGTCTCGAGAGCCGCGAGGAAATGCCCGCCTGGCAATGGGAAATCCAGGAGGCTCAGGAGGAAGGCATAGAAATCCTGAATTCATGGGGACCCAAAGCCATCCTCTCCCGAAAGGGAAAAGTAGCTGGTCTGGAATTGAAGCACTGCACCCGGGTTTTTGATGAAAAGGGCCGCTTCAATCCTCAGTACGACGAAGCCCGGACCATGACCCTGGACGTGGATCAGATCGTCATGACCATCGGTCAGCGCGCGGACCTGTCCTGCTTCAACGAAAGGGAACTGGCCATGGAAAGAGGCCGTCTGATGTGCGACCCTCACACCCTGTCCACATCGGAGCCCGGCGTCTTTGCATGCGGCGAGGTCATGACAGGGCCCGGTTCGGCCATTCAGGCCATCGCCAACGGTCACCAGGCGGCCCGGGCGGTGCACCATTACCTGCAAACGGGGGAAAGACTTGTTCTGCCCCGGGAAGAAATTTCACATCTGGGCCCTCTGCCCCCAAGGGTCGCCAGCCTGGCCCGCCCCATGCCACGCAAAGATGCGGCGCTGTCGGACCCTCAGGAAAGGACCAGGAATTTTTCAGAGATCGAATCCCCCTTCAACGAACAGCAAGCATTGGAGGAAGCAAGGCGCTGCCTGGCTTGCGCCATGGGGGCCCAACTGGAATCTTCCCAGGCATGCGCCGGGTGCCTGACCTGTGCCCGCGTGTGTCCTTTTGGAGTGGCCACCGTCGAACGGACAGCGGCCATGCCCGCCGAGGAATGCCTGGCTTGCGGCCTCTGTGCCGCCGAATGTCCCGCAGCGGGCGTGGCCCTGAAAAGATTCGGCACCAATCAAATGAAAAAGACCCTCCGGGAAATGCTCGCTTCCACCCATGCCTCACACATATTGCGGCCTTTTGTCATCGCATACTGCTGCCTTTATGAAACCACCGGCCGGCAATACCTGCAGCCCCAATCCCGGGAGGAAATCGAAAGCTCGGGCATTTTGAGAGTCATGGTTCCCTGCGTGGGCCGCCTGAGTTCCCTGGACCTGGTGGAACCCTTTGAGCTGGGCGCCGACTGCGTGGCGGTGATCGCATGCAAGGAAGGCGCCTGTTTGTACCCGGGTTCCGAAGAACTCCTTCAGCGGCGGGTGGCGCACGCGCAAAAGTTCCTGGAAGAAATCGGCCTGAAATGGGCCAGTTTACAGTACCATCGAACCCAGGAGAACGCCGAAGCCTCCTGGCCGGCCATCTGGAAGGAAGTGCGGCGTCAGATAGCTCCGGAGAGCGGAAAGGAGGCCTTCAAATGATCGTTGCGGATCAGAAACCCCTCCATGAAGTGAAAGAATTTGTGGAAACGCACCAGAAAATCCTGGTGGCGGGCTGCGGCACCTGCGTCACCGTCTGTCTTTCGGGGGGAGCCGCTGAGGCACGCCTCCTCGCCTCTGGACTTCGCATCGCTTTTCAGCGGGCACACCACCCCAAGACCATCGAAGACGACACGGTGCTGCGCCAGTGCGATGAAGAATTTGTGCTCCCCTTGCTCGAGAAGGTGAAGGGTGAAGGTTTTGACGCGGTCATCACTCTGGCGTGCGGCGTGGGAGTGAATTTCCTGGCGGACAGGCTCGGAGCCATTCCCGTCTTTCCCGGGGTGAACACCACCTTTTACGGGGCCGTGATGGAACCGGGGCTCTGGGCCGAGATGTGTTCAGGATGCGGCGAATGCATCACCCATCTCACGGGCGGCATCTGCCCCATCGCACGATGTTCCAAGCGCCTTTTCAACGGGCCTTGCGGGGGATCGGAAAAAGGGCGTTGTGAAGTGGATCCCCTGAACACTCCCTGTGTGTGGCAACTCATATACGACCGGATGAAAGAATTGGGGCGCCTTCATGAACTGCGCAACATCATTCCCGCCAAAAACTGGCGGCCCGCCCTGGACGGGGGAGTGCGCCACACGGTGCGCGAGAGGATCTACAGGCTGGAATACAAAAACCGCTGACCCAGGGGGACATGAAAAGGTCACCCCTTGCGGGAGAAGTTTCTTCTTTTCACGGCACCCGTCCGAGAAAGGGCCGGGCGGGAAGAGCTCATGAGGGATCACATGTTTCATCCCATTGAAAGGAATCCATGAGGGGACATCAGAGCATGAAATCCGGAAGCAATCTCGAGAAAGTGCTTAAGGGGGGACATTTTGCGGTCACCTGTGAATGCGGGCCTCCAAGGGGGCCCAACCCGGACGATCTCATCGGCAAAATCGATCACATCAAGGGATTTGTGGACGCGGCCAATGTGACGGACAACCCGACGGCATCGGTGCGCATGTCGAGCGTGGGAGCCTCTGCCATCCTGTTTCGCCATGGGGTGGAACCGGTCATGCAAATGGTGACACGGGACCGCAACCGCATTGCGGCTCAGGGCGACGTGCTCGGGGCCCACGCTTTGGGCATTCGCAACATGCTCTGCCTGAGCGGCGACCATCAGACCTTCGGCAACCATCCTCACGCCAAAAACGTCTTTGACATAGACTCCATGCAGCTCCTCCACATGGTCCGAACCCTTCGGGATGAGGGAAAAATGGACAACGGAGATCCCATCGACGGAAAAATGGGCATGTTTCTCGGCGCCGCGGCCAACCCCTTCGCCGACCCCTTTGAATTCCGTGTCATTCGCCTGGCCAAAAAAATTGCCGCCGGGGCCGATTTCATCCAGACGCAGTGCATCTACGACATGGACCGCTTCAGAAAATTCATGGAAATGGCCCGCGACATGGGCCTGCACGAAAAATGCTTCATCCTGGCAGGCGTCACACCGCTCAAATCTTTGGGCATGGCCCGTTACATGAACCGAAGCGTTCCGGGAATGTCCATTCCCCAGAGGATCCTGGAACGCATGAAGGGGGTTCCCAGGGAAGCTCAGGCAAAAGAAGGCATCCGGATTCTTCTGGAACAGATTGAGGAATTGCAGCAAACAGAAGGAGTGGCGGGGATTCATGTCATGGCCATCGAGTGGGAGGAGAAAATTCCTGAAATCATGGAGCGGGCCCGCTTGATACCCAGACCCCAGGTGGATTGACCGTGCTCCTGACCGGGAAGGTGAAAATTTGAAGAACAGGAAGTTCAGGGCATCCCCTGAACCTGCCCCGTTCCTTCCCGCAAGCCGCCGGGAAATGCTGGACAGGGGATGGAACGAGGTGGACATTGTCCTTGTCACAGGGGATGCTTACGTGGACCATCCCTCCTTCGGCGTGGCCGTCATGGGAAGATGGCTGGAAGCCCATGGATTCCGCACAGCCATTCTCTCTCAGCCCGGTCACGATTCTCCCCATGCATTCAGGGAGTTTGGGCGGCCCAGGCTCTTTTTCGGCGTCACGGCCGGAAACCTGGATTCCATCGTGGCCAACTACACGGGGAACGGAAAGGTCAGAGACCAGGACGATTACTCACCCGACGGAAATCCCTACTTCGGAAAGGAACGCACCCGCCAGAACCGTCGCAGGCCCGATCGGGCTTCCATTGTGTACACGTCTCTCTGCAAGGGGGCTTTTCAGGGAATTCCCGTGGTGCTCGGCGGCCTGGAAGGTTCCCTCAGAAGATTTGTGCACTACGATTACCAGCAGGACAAGCTGCGGGGATCCATCCTCACCGATTCCAAGGCGGATCTTCTGGTGTACGGCATGGGGGAGCGTGCCATCCTGGAAATCGCCCGGCGGCTTTCGGAAGGCAGACCCCTGCAATCCATTCCGGGAACCTGCGAACGATTGAAT
Organism: Syntrophobacteraceae bacterium; assembly: GCA_003566995.1. Taxonomy (GTDB): domain Bacteria; phylum Desulfobacterota; class Syntrophobacteria; order Syntrophobacterales; family Syntrophobacteraceae; genus SLCH01. The sequence goes on along the minus strand of PXBG01000154.1, from coordinate 22,890 downwards.
GAAAAAGAACTTGACGCAAGAGAAATTCCTCAGGATGCCGTGCACCTGCCTTCCTGGGAGGAGATCAAAAAAGACACCGGGAAATTCCTCCAGGCGGAACGGACCGTGGACCGCCATGCGAGAGCCCTTTTTGCCACCCCTCTCCTGCAACACCAGCAAAGCATGTGGGTGTTCCAAAACCCATCCCCTCCCCCCCTGACATCCCTCGAGCTGGATGCGGTTCATGAGCTTCCCTTTCAGAAGGCTCCCCATCCTTCCATGGGGGATGTGCCCGCATGGCGCATGATTCAGAACTCGGTCACCATCGTGCGGGGGTGCGTGGGCAACTGTTCTTTCTGTTCCATAGCCCGGCACCAGGGACCGGTGATTGTCAGCCGAACCCGTGATTCCATCCTGAGGGAACTGAAGGAACTGTCACGGAAAAAGGATTTCAGAGGAACCGTCAGTGACCTGGGAGGATCCACGGCAAACCTCTTCGGGGTTTCGTGCTCCAAAAACACAACGTGCGGCCGCCGCGACTGTCTCTATCCCCGGATGTGCCGTCACCTCAGGATCGACGAAAACGCCATGCTCGACCTGTTGCAGGAGGCCGCCGCATTGAAGGGCGTGAAACACGTGTTTGTCTCCTCGGGCCTGCGCATGGAACTCCTCCTTCGAACCCCCCGCCTCCTGGCCCGCCTTCTGGAGCGGCACACTCCGGGAGCCATGAAAATCGCCCCGGAGCACACGGAACCACATGTCTTGCGCCTCATGCACAAGTGCGGCCCCGGTGTGCTGGAAGAATTCCTCACACTGGCCCGGCGCCTGGCCCGCGAAAAAAACATGGGGAGTCAGTTCACACCCTACGTGATCGCTTCCCATCCCGGCTGCCAATCAGAAGACATGAAGCGTTTGGCGGAAAAGTTCGAAAGGCTCCGCTTGCCCCTTCGGCAATTCCAGGATTTCACTCCCACCCCCGGCACCCTCTCCACGGCCATGTACGTCACGGGACTGGACCGAGACACAGGAAAGCCCATTCACATTCCCCGAGGGGACGGCGAGCGCCGGAACCAGCGGAAAATTGTTCAAAAAAGGATGGCCTTCCCTGCATTTTCCAGGACATTGAACACATAAAATTACCAGAATCTCCGTTCGGCCCGGCAAGCCTTTTCAAAAGATGCCAAGGGAAGACGTCTGAGCGGACAAGACAGTCCACAAAATCATCCTTTTGTATGTTTTTTGCATATATAAAACAGCCAGCCAAGAGGACTGCAACGACCACCCGAGTGTTTTGGAGCCAGCATGAAGACCAAAGAAGGCAAAACACACACAAAAACGATTCACCGGCTGACTCATTTCACCAACCGAAGCCACCAAAAAACCTTTTATTTTCTAATAAGTAGCTTGGGAGAGTTTTAGTTGGGATCGATCACCAAAAACCTGAACCTGATCGTTTTCATCGCCGTTCTACCCGCAATGGCCATCATTCTTGTTTTCGGGCTGCACCAACGCCAGCACAGCATCGAAGAGGCCGAACAGGAGGTCCTGTCACTGGCAAAAACCATGGCGGAGGTCCAGCACGGCATCACGAACTCCACGCGGCAGATTTTTTCAACCCTTTCCCATGTGCCGGCAATCAGGAATGGCGACTCTATTGGCAGCAGCAAGATTCTGCGGGCTGTGACCGAAGAGAATCCGGACTACATCAACATCCTGGTGCTGGACAGTGAGGGCCAGGTCCTGAGCTCCGGACTGCCCTTCAACGAAGGGAATCTATCCGACCGAAAACATTTCAGGGAAGCAACGGCCAGCAAAGATTTCGCGGTGGGAGAGTATGTTGTCACCCGGATATCGGGGAATAAGCCTGCTCTCACCTTTGCGTATCCCATATTGGACGGCGAGGAGGAAACAAGATTAGTCCTCTCCACTGCCCTCCGGCTTGAACGTTTTGCTCACTTTTTTGACGTATCAACCCTCCCCGAAGATTCATTCGTGACTGTGACAGACCACCGGGGAATCCGCCTTTTTCTGTATCCGCCAAGGGAGGAGACCAATCCCATCGGTCAGAAGATCCACCCTCAAGGATGGGAGGCATGCCGCGGCAAACTGGAACCAGGAATATCCATCCATCGGGGATCGGACGGGGTGCGTCGCATATTCGCCTACCAGCCGGTCCAGCTGAGACCTGAAGACCCTCCATATATGTACATGTGGGCGTCCATTCCCCAAGCAAAAGCAATTGAATCTGCCAACAGGGCACTGGCTGGAAACCTTGCCTTCATGTTTCTGGCTGCCCTGGCGGCATTGGGCACCTCCTGGCTCATCGGAAGACGAACACTGATCCGGCCCATAAAACATCTTGTCGACACGGCACGGGACTTTGCCAATGGAAACCTCAACGCTCGAACAAAACTCGATGGCACACACGGAGAGATCGGAGTGCTGGCCCGGGCATTCGACAACATGGCGGCCGGGATGGCCCTTCAGCAGGAAACGCTTCACACCATTGCCGACTTCACCTACGACTGGGAATACTGGCTCGATCCTGAAGGAAACCCTTTATGGGTATCGCACTCCTGCGAACGAATCAGCGGATACACGGCACATGAGTTCATGGCAGACCCATTGCTGATGAGAAACCTGGTTCACAAAGAGGATGTCCCCCTCTTCAATGAGCACCTTCGCGACACGATCGAGTGCTCTGGCTGCTCGCTGAATCTGGATTTCCGAATCATTCACCGTTCCGGACACGTGGTCTGGATCGATCATCACTGCATGCCCATTTTCAGCAAAGACGGCACGCCGTTGGGAAGACGCGTGAGCAACCGTGACATCACCGAACGCAAGAAAGTAGAGGATGAACGCACAAAACTTGAAATCCAGCTCCAGGAGGCCCAGAAGATGGAAGCTGTGGGGCGCCTGGCTGGCGGCGTCGCGCACGACTTCAACAACATGCTGGGGGTGATTCTCGGCCACACGGAACTGACCATGATGAAACTCGAGCCCTCAGACCCTCTTTATTCAAGCCTCAGTGAGATCAAGAAAGCGGCCGAGCATTCCGCTGAACTGACAAATCAGTTGCTGGCATTTGCCAGAAAGCAGGCCACTGAACCCAAAGTTCTCCATGTGAATGAGACCATAGAAGGGATGCTCAAAATGCTTGGAAGACTGATCGGCGAAAACATTGACCTGATCTGGAAACCGGGTACAGATCTTTCGCCCATCAGAATGGACCCGACCCAGCTCACCCAAGTTCTTGCCAATCTTTGCGTGAATGCCCGGGATGCCATTTCCGGCACGGGAAAAATCACCCTCAAGACAGAGGCTGCAGAATTCGAGGAGGCATGTTTTCCTCACAACACAGAGTGCACACCAAATGATCACATCCTGCTGACTGTCAGCGACGATGGTTGCGGGATGGACGAGCAAATCCTCCCTCACGTTTTTGAACCATTTTTCACAACAAAAGAACGGGGAAAGGGCACAGGCCTCGGCTTATCTACCGTTTACGGCATCGTGAAGCAGAACAACGGTTGCATTCACATTCAGAGCGAACCAGGCAAGGGAACCACCTTCCAAGTCTATCTGCCTCGGCACGCAGGCAACTTCACTGACGTTCAGCCCGGAGAACTTTCGGAACAACGGTCAAGGGGAAACGAAACCATTCTTCTTGTGGAAGATGAAGCACAGTTTCTGGGGATGGCCAGGGCGATGCTTCAAAATTTAGGATACCGGGTATTGGCCGCAGAGACACCAGCGGGAGCTCTTCATGTGGCGGCAAATCACTCGGGAAAAATAGACCTGCTGCTGACCGATGTGATCATGCCCGACATGAACGGCAGAGAGTTGTTCGAGAAAACATCAGCGATTCATCCCGGCATCAAATGTCTGTTCATGTCCGGCTACACCGCTGATGTGATCGCTCAGCAAGGCACTCTGGATGAGGGGATAAATTTTATCCAGAAGCCTTTTCAAACGCAGGACCTGGCCGTCAGGCTCGGCCGGGCCCTGGGGAAAAGTGAACGTTTCAGGGAGTGAGGCTTGCTTTCGAGCTTTTTCTGGTGCCTCGAAAAGGGCTCCCTTGCCAAAGCCCATGTGGTCAAAACTTGCTGAACTCTGAACAAGAGGAGCAGAATGAAAAGATTGCCATTGCACAGCATTTTGGTGGTTGATGACGAGGAATCCTACAGGAGGATTCTCAAAACGTACCTGGAAGAAATCGGATTCGTCTGCCACACAGCGAAGAATGCTTCCGAGGCGGGCCATATCATCCAAGAGGAAACTTCTCGAAGAGGAACTGAAGACCAACAACCTGGCTCTCAAAAAAAGAAATCGAGCGGAGAATCATTGTGGAGAAGGAACTCGCGCCACATTCATCAATCGCTTCCCTGGTTAGGATTCACCGCTTGAACTCTTTCGCTTGATGACAGCGTCTGCATACTCCGGATACAGCTCTCTCACGCAATCGGGGCACAGTCCATGGCTGAAGCGGGTGTCGGTGCGACTGGACAAGTATGATTCGAGCTTTGTCCAAAGTCCCTTATTGTCATCATCGCGCACGTTCTTGCAATGGGCGCATATGGGGAGCAGCCCACTCAGGGTTCTCACTTCGGACAAAGCGCGCTCCAACCCCGCTGTCTTCTCGTTTAACAACTCGAGATAACGACTGTTTGACAGGGCAATGGCGGCCAATTCACCAAAAACAGTCCCAATATGAGCATCTTCCTGAGTGAAGTCCGAAGGCTTGTTGGCCAATCCCATGATCCCCACCGTTTTTCCTTCCAGGTTCAAGGGGGCAAACATGACATTCCGCATTGCCACATGGCCCCTTGGCAAATATTGCGCCCATTGACAATTCATGAAGTCGTTTTCGTACACGGTACAGTGGTTCTCGTAGGCGATGGCGCGAAGGCCCCGAATAGGCATGGCCAGATCTGGATCCACGGAGCATGCCATTCCCCCTGCCTCCAAAAAAAGCACTTCATTTTCGTGTCCGTCATCACTGAGCAGCGCAACATAACCAGAGGCAGCACCGGTCAACTCCCGGCATTGATCAAAAATAGCCCGCGCGGACTCAGCGAATGTCTGTTTCTTCAGAATCGAACGGGCAGCCTTGATGATTGCCTCAAGCTTCATTTCAGCAGATGGCGGGGCATTCAAAACGGGGATCTCCTTCCTCCATATGACTGCGGTTTTCCACAACCCATGACAAATGTCCGGTATTGTCTAACAATTCCAATTTTTGTTCAATGCCATGAAGGGGAGAAGGCTCAAAAAAAAGATGGCCTTTCTCAGGCACGGCCGCCATTGACCAGGGCAGGAAGATGAATCTCCACAGTGGTTCCTTCCCCGGGCCTGGATGCCACCATGAGGTAACCCTCGTGCCTTTTGATGATGGAATAGGCCAGGGTGAGCCCCATTCCCATTCCCTTTTGAGAGCCTCTCGGCTTGGTGGAAAAGTAGGCATCGAAGACCTTGTCGAGGAGTTCGGGTGCAATTCCCGGACCCGAATCGGCTATGGAAATCTTCACATATTTTCCGGGCTTCATGGTGGAAAACCGCCCCGTTTCCCTGGGACAGGAAAACTCAACATTTTCAGCCCTGATGTCCGCCGTGCCACCAAAAGACATGGCCTCCCCCGCATTTTCCAGGACATGGCACAGGGCCTGGGTCATTTGGAAGGGATCGATTTCCACTGGCCAGAGGTTTTCACAAATATAGACTTTTCTCTCCACACCCAATCCATCAAAGATTGAGTAGACAGAGTTTTTGAGCACGGTGGTGATGTCCGTTGCCTGTTTGCTCAATATCCCAGTCTCGGAGAGAACCAGGAACTTCTTCACCAGCTCCGCCGCACGCAAAGTGCCCTTGTAAGCCTCCTGCAGCCTGTGGGAGAGGGGCTCACTGGAATCCATCTCAAACTGCGCCATGTTGATATTTCCCATGATCGCACCCAGAAGGTTGTTGAAATCATGGGCGATGCCCCCCGCCAGAATGCTCGCCGCCTCCAGCTTCTGAAGCTTCAGGACCTCTTTCTCCATTCTCTTGCGGGCATCCTCGGCCTTCTTCCTCTCCTCGATCTCATGGCGGAGACTCTTTTCCGTGCCCTTGATGATCCCGTAGCTTCGAGCGTTGGCGATGGCGAGGCCGCACACTTTCCCCACGCCCACCGCCAGGTTGATGTAACGGCTCAAATGTTGAGGGAAAGCCACACCATCCACCAGAACCACTCCAAGGGTTTTCTCCCTGTGGCTCACCTTGATGAGAAACCCCTTCCCGGATTCCAGCACCCTATGGCCCCCGTGAAAGTTATCCAACGGGAACACTGTGTCCGCTTCATGGACTTGAAAAACTGCTTCATGCGCTTTCGCGGGCTCAACAACGGGCGTGTACGTGAGGGTTTCCGGCGCAAACAGCATTCTGAAAAGATTGAGAATGTCGTCAATGGCCTCCTTTTCCCCTCTGATTTCCGCCATGCGTGCGGTCAGTTCGCAGGCCATGGCATAGTCTGCAGACTGCCTGTCCGCAAGGCGGCTTTGTTTCCGGCAGGTTTCAGCTTTCCAGTGCAAGAGGGATTTTTCCATGTGAAGGCGCAAAACATCCAGGCCCACTGTCACCTTTTCCCAGGGACGCCTGACATAACGGGCAAAATCTTTCAGGCGTTCAAGGCTGCCGGACACAACCCCCGTGTCCAGAAGCAAGAACCCCGTACAGGACTCTTCAAAAAACTGTCGGGCCGTGGTTCTGTCAAACCCCCACTGATCAATCATTTCCCTCCAGCGCAGCAGCCAACCGGGCGTCAAAATATAAACACCCTTGCGAAGATAATCGTCCACGAGCTCACGGGGAGCAACAAGGTAGAAGCACTGGTCAAACTTTTGCCAAAGAGGCTGACTCTCCCCCGTGTGTGCAAGATTTCTGACACCCAGACACTCCCCCCCCAAAACCACGTTGCACAATCCCTCCTCTGTCAACTGAAAAGGAAAACCGGTCTGCAGCCGATTCCCCATTCGAGCACCAGTGCAGCGCGAAGGAAAGAGCTTCAGGCGGGCGCCGCCCTCATGAAAATCACCGACAACAGCCATTCCTTCAGCGCCAAAATTCTCACACAGGCCAATGCAAAGCTCACTGCTCATCCTTCACCCAATTGAGTGGATATTCTCCCCATCTGTGCACCGCTTCCCGTATGGCAAAAAGGACCTCATCTTCCACCTGCCACGGAATCTCGCCGTGGTTGTCACCCAGGACAAAGCCCCCTCCGCCCCCCGCTTGTGCAATGGCTCTTTTCACTTGCATTTCTGCTTCGTGGGGGGTCCACCTGCGCATTTCAATTCCATTGAGGTTTCCCAGTATCGTCAACTTTTGAGACGCAGCCGTTTTCAGTTCGGCAAGATTTTCCTCGCAGCTCACTCCCACCATGGAAGTTCCCGTAAGGACGAGATCGTCCAGTATGGCCAGGCTGCGTCCCGAGGCCAGGTGGGTGGCCGTGGGGCCCTCGATGGCCCCGATCACTTCTTTGGCCACCTCGAATCCCGTTTTCAGAAATGTGTCTCTGGGAACGATGGTCGGGGATGAAACTGGATCAAAATAGCAGATGGCCGTGGCACCGGCAGCCAACTGAGCGTTGGCCCACTCGGTGGCAAAGGCCTTGTTCAGCTGCATGAGGCGCCAAAACAGCTGAGGACGCTCATAAATGAGCTCAATGTAGGCGTCAAACCCCAACTGCATGACGGGAAGGGAAAAAGGGGATATCACCACACCCACGATGGGCACCTCTGTTTCCACCCGAGATTTCAGAAGTTCGATGGTCTTCAGGACTTTCAGCAGGCAGGGAGTCTCTGAGACCCTGGGAGCCGTGAGTCCCCTAATGTCCTCAGGCTTTCTCAGAAGGGGCGCTCCCGAGTTGGGAGGACCATCGTCACGATAAATCACCTCAGCCCCCCACGCCTCTGCATCCAACGCTCCGTAAAAGGCTGCGCAAAGAAAGTCATGATCGTATTTGGCTCGCAGACGAAGCTGTCCCTCCGCCACGTTTCGAGAATCTGAGAAGTAATCCCCGAGAGTCAATCCCAGCTCCCTGGCACCATGGAGCGTGGCAGCAAGGAAAAGAGGCACCCGATCCGGTTCTCCATGGGAGAGGGTCGTCAGCACGCGTTGCATGGAAGTCATTTTCCCTGGTTTCATATGAGTTCCCTCCGCATGCCCTGCACCACGTGAATGGCTCCCGAGGCTGTTGAAGAAGTGGCATCGGCCCCCACTTCTGTCCAAAGCTGGTCATCAAAGCGAAAGGGAGCACCCCCCACCACGATTTTCACATCTGCCCCTGCCCGGGCGAGACCTTTCCGCACCCCTTTCACCCTGAGAGCGGAAGGCAGCATGAGAGCGGAAATCAAAAGAATTCGAATATTGTCAGCCTTCACGCGCTCCACAAGATCATCCACATTCATGCGCCCGTAGTCTGCCAGGTGAAAGCCGGCGGATCTCAGGACGGAACAGACCAGACGTTTTCCCAGCAGGTGGTAATCTTCGAGCACAGCAATGGCCACTTGAGCCCTGTCAGTTGGGACACCCCTGAAAGGCAGCAACTCGTCCATCAATTCTTCAGTGATTCTGCCCGCCATATAGACCTGCGCCAGGGAGGTCCTGCCCTCTTCCCAACCTTTCCCAATGCTTTCAAGGGCGGGGACGACAATGCCTTCCAGAAATTTCAGGGAATCCTCTTCATCACTGGCCAGGTTCAAAGCAGCCCTGGCCGCCACTCGATCCAGGGAGAGGAGCGCCTCCTCAAAACTCTTGATTCTCTGCTCTGGTGCCATGTTCCATAAATCCTGTCGTTGTCCGTCTCTTCTTGCACTCACCATCACTCCAATGTCTTTTTCTCTGTAAAAACCCACCATGGACCCTTTTCTGTTTCTTCAAACAGGGAATGCAAAAACCGTTCAAGGAACCTGTGTTCCTGCAGAGCCAGACCTCGTTCCCCCTTTTTCCGCAAAAGCCGATCATAAAAAATTGCCAGGAACACCGCCTTTGAACCATTGAAAACTCAGAGTTTTTGTTGTTTTATTGCAAATCGAATGCATTGCATCCAGGCATCCCCAGACTGGTTCCCAAAGCCTTTTCAAGGGAAGGTTTCCTCCAAGAGATTCCAGGAGAAAGTATGCCGAGTCCGCAAAAACACTTCATGACATCGCACATCACGTATGCTTTTTGCTTGTTTGCATTGGCCGCACAAAAGCACTGAAAACGACCACCCAAATGTCTTGGAGCAAAACATGAAGTCCGCAGACAGCATGTTGAACGAGGAACTTTACCAGGAGTACCTGAAGGCTCTGCTTGCAGGACGACACAAAGAGTGCCGTGAAAAGGTCCAGATGCTGATCCATAAAGGCATGGGAATCAAGGACCTCTATACGGATCTTTTCCAGCGGAGCATGTATGAGGTGGGTGAACTTTGGGAAAACAACCGCATCACCGTGGCCAGGGAACATCTGGCAACTTCCATCACCGACAGTCTCCTGAACCTTGTCTATCCCTCCCTCTTTGCCACTGCCCGCACGGGAAAAAAAGCGGTCGTCTCTTGCAGTGTGAACGAATATCACCAGATCGGGGCCAAAATGGTGGCGGACATCTTTGAACTCCATGGATGGGATGGTCATTTCCTTGGCGCCAACACGCCCGCCGAAGACATGGTCCGCTTCATCCATGAAGTGAAGCCCCATGTGGTGGGTCTCTCCTTGAGCCTTCTGTCCAACCTGGACAGGCTGAAGCACCACATTGAGGTCATTCGGGCAGACTTCCCCCAAATGGACCTGCTCGTGGGCGGACAGGCCTTCCGGTGGGGAGGACTTGAAGCCGTTCGAAGCTATGGGGGAACCCAGTACATTCCCAACCTCGAGAGGCTTGAAACAACCCTTGCAGAGGCATGAAACCACCGTGAATCAACCCGTGGAAAAGGAAATTCTTTTTTACCTTCACAACAGGGCGCCTCTTTTGTTTTTTGTCCTCGACAGCAAGGGGCACATCGTGGAAGCCAATGAACACGCCGAAACAGTCACGGGCATTCAGCTACGGGGGACACCGCTGGCGGACCTGGTCGTCGATTTCTCGGGCACATTCAACCCAGGAAGTTTTGCGCGGGAATGCCACAAGGAACATTTGCTGAACATCAAAACCCGATGGGGACTTCCTCAAAGCTATTATTTCACCTTCAAGGAAGTCCGGAACCAGGTGCTCGTCTTCGGCCGGTCGGACGCGGAAGAGATCGAAGGCACCCGGGGAAAAGTGCAGTCGCTCAATGAGGATCTGAACAATCTGGCACGAAAGCTTCACAAGACCAACGCTCAGCTGGAGCAGCTGAACCGGCTCAAGGATCAGTTTCTGGGCATGGCAGCCCATGATTTGAGAAAGCCGGTGAGCGCCATTGTCCATTACACGGAGTTTTTGCTGGACGAGGCATCCGAGGCCCTCACCTCCGAGCACGTGGGCTTTCTGCAGACCATTCATTCCTCCACCGCCCTCATGCGTCGAGTGATCGATGATTTCCTGGATGTTTCCCTCATCGAGTCAGGCCGCTTTCATATGAACATGGCCGCAAGGAGCATGGAGGACCCCATGAACAGAAGCGTGGCACTCCATCGTCCCGTGGCCAAAAAGCGGGGCGTGACTCTGAAGGTCTGTCTGCCCTGCCCCCTGCCCATGATTCCCATGGATGATTTCAAAATCGAACAGGTTCTCAACAATCTCATTTCCAATGCCATCGAGCATTCGCCTCCGGGCGGCGAAGTGGCCATGGCTCTTTCACTCACCGGTGAAGAGCTGAGAGTGGCGGTCAGGAACGCAGGTGAGGGAATACCCGCCCGAGACCTGGAGAACCTTTTTGAACCCTTTGAAGGGGGACAGGCTCTTAAGGCTCGGGGTATTCGAAGCACAGGCCTGGGGCTGTCCATCTCGAAAAAAATCATCGAAGCCCATCAAGGGAGAATCTGGGCTGAAAACCTCCATGAAGGGGGAGCGGCCTTTTGCTTCACCCTGCCCATGTCTCCTCAAAACCCCACGGAGCAAGACCCATGAATGAAACCATTTCCATTCTGGTGACCGATGACGATCCGGCCATTCTGTTTGCCACCGCGCGTCTGCTTCGATCAGCGGGCCACATCGTTTGGGAAGCTGAAACGGGCCAGGCCTGTCTTCAGGCCCTGGGCGAAAAAAAGCCCGACCTGGTTCTCCTCGATGTGCTCCTGCCCGATGTGAATGGTTACACGCTGTGCCGTCAGATCAAAGAGGATGAAAAGCTTCGTGACACTTATGTGATTTTGTTGTCGGGAAAGAAAACGGCCTCCAACGACCAGTCCAAGGGTCTTGAGCTGGGGGCCGACGGCTACCTGACGCGTCCCATCGACAACCGGGAACTGCTGGCCCGGGTCCAGGCCATGAGCCGTATCATAAGGGCTGAGCGGGAAAGGGACCGGCTCATTGAAGAACTGCGCAAAGTCATCTCCGAAATCAAAACCTTACGCACTTTGCTGCCCATCTGTTCCAGCTGCAAGAAAATCAGGAATGACGAAGGTTACTGGCAACAGATCGAAGCCTACATCTCGGAACACTCCCACACAAAGTTCAGCCATGGCATCTGCCCGGAATGCCTGCAAAAACTCTACGGAGACTTCGCCGCTGAAGTGACGCCATGAGGGACATTGCGGCGTCCTTTGCTTTTTCCTCAGTGCGTCCATCGAAAAGGTTATGTGAGGTGCTGGAAAGCTGAGCATCCTCAAAACTCCCATTTCTTTGCCCCTCCAAATCGCTGCGGTCAGGGGAAAGGAAAAGGCTGTTCTGATTTTTTTTGACAAAGGAAAAAAGGGAGCTTAAGAATGATCTGGAAATTTTAAGTGCACATGTTCCAGGTGCCCCAAAGGGAGAATAGGGAACCGGGTGAAAATCCCGGGCGGTCCCGCCACTGTAACCGGTAGTCCCCCTCAGTGCCACCGTCGGCCGTCCGCATCAGGCAAGGCAGTCGGGAAGGGAGGGTCGGGCGTTATTCCGGAAGCCAGGAGACCTGCCTGGAAACATGAGAAACACCATCCCCAAAGGGGGAGTGTGAGGCATCCATGGATGATGGAAAAGTCCATGCCGGAAACGGCATGGGCTTTTTTTTTGCGGCGAAGACGCCTCCCGGTCAAAGACCCTGTCGACCCGCAGAGAAAAAGGTCCATGCCCTGGAGACAACCATCATTATGAAGAAAGGGAGCCCCATGACCCAGTGGACTGAAGCCGAGAAAACAAGGATGCCATCCATCCTGAAAACCACCCTTGAACAAATCCAGCCCGTGAGCACCCATTGGCGCGTCAAGGCCAGGAATCACCTGGCCAATCTGGCCATTCCCCCCGGAAGCCTGGGGGAACTCCTGGACCTGGCGGAAAAACTGGCGGGCATCCAGGAAACTCTCAAGCCTTCCGTGACACGCAAAGCGGTGGTCACCATGGCGGGAGATCACGGCGTGGTGGAAGAAGGTGTGAGCGCCTTTCCCCAGGCGGTCACCCTGCAGATGGTGGCCAATTTCGTGGCGGGAGGCGCCGCCATCAATGTTTTGGCGGAAGTGGCGGGAGCCCGCGTGGTGGTTGTGGACATGGGGGTCTGCGCCGATCTGGACGCTTCGTGCGAGGGCAAGGTTCTGCCCTGCAAGGTGGACTACGGGACGCGCAACATGACCAAGGGACCTGCCATGACCCGCGAACAGGCGGTGATGGCGCTTGAAAGAGGCATCCGGATCGCGGGGAAACTGGTGGACCAAGGGGTCCAACTCCTGGCCACGGGAGACATGGGCATTGGAAACACGACCCCCAGCAGCGCCATTCTCGCCGCCATTTCCGGGCGTCCCGTCCGGGATGTGACAGGGCGGGGCACGGGAATCACCGACGATGCACTGGAAAACAAGATCCGGGTCATCGAAAGAGCCCTTCAGGTCAACGGGCCGAATCCAGAGGATGCCCTGGACGTCCTGTCCAAGGTGGGCGGATTCGAAATCGGCGGCATTGCGGGGCTGATCCTGGGGGCCGCCTTCCACAGAACTCCCGTGGTGGTGGACGGCTTCATTTCCTCGGCCGGGGCTCTCCTGGCCAAAAGCCTCGCCCCCGCATCACTCGGTCACATGATCGCCGGACACCGGTCTCTGGAATACGGGCACGGGGTCATGCTCGAAGAATTGGGCTTGAAACCTCTGCTGAACCTGAACCTGCGCCTGGGAGAAGGGACAGGAGCGGTGCTCGCCATGAACATGGTGGAATCTGCGGCGCAGGTGATGGGCAAAGTGCACACTTTCGAAGAAGCGGGCGTGGTGAGAGGAGGTTCCCAGGAACCGAACCGGAATACCTTGGCCGTGTCCTGAACAGAATTCCCGAGGGAGGCCCCATTCCGTTTGCGGGGCCTCAGCAGGCCCAGATGGATTTTTCTTCCGTGTTGTAAAACTGCTGCCGATGCCATTCTTCATAGGAAAGAAGGCCATCCGCCTCTGTGACCACGCTGCCCGTCACCATGGATACCAGGAGATCCTGTTTGAGGAGCAGCGCATTGTGCCTCGTGCCCATCAGGAGTTCAAAAGCCTCATTGATGAGGGCAGCCTTCTGATGAGCATGGGGATCATCGCCATGCCGGTCCGGATGGTGCTGAAACATGACACGGTAATAGGCATACCGGATCCTGTTTTCAGAACTCTCCACAGCGCATTCTGCGCCTTTGTGGTCACCAAGCCCCAAAACCAGGCGTGCCCGTTCTATCCAGAGCTGTTCCTGCAGCATGCTTCTCCTCCCAAAGCCTTGAGGTCCTCTTCGTCTTTTCCTCGATGGCTCAGCTTCTCAAATATTCATAATCCCAACACAACATCAGCGTCAATAACTCCCAATGCTTGTAACCCGAAGCTTGTGAATGGCTCTGCCCAACAGAAAATCGTGAGACCGGCACATGAATCTTTGTCCGGTGCCGCCAGCGTCCCTCTTGAACTTGTCTTCACATTGAGTCACACTATAGGCAAATGAGAACATTGAAATTCCAGCATGAATTGACTTCACAAGGATTTTTCCCCGCTGCAAAGGGAAATTGGCATACGGAGAAAACAGTGACAGCTTCGAACCCGGAAATTCAAAAACCTCAAATGATCGTGGTTTTTCAGCAGAACCACAGCGCCCGGTTCAAGATTCAGGGAATTCAAAAATACGGGGGCGATCTTTTCCAACTGGAAATCATTTCCATCGACGAACCCCTTCCCCCCATCGTGGACGATCCAGAACAATATCTTCCCGGGGATTTTGAAGGGGATTTGGTCCTGGACTTTCTCCGGCACCCGGACCTTTCCCACGAACTGGCCAAAAGGTGCGCCTCACGACAAATTCCCTGTATCGCTTCCGGAAAGAAACTGGAAATCGCTGAAGCCATCACCCCCCCCACCTGATGCGGCCTCGCCCGGCAGGTGGGCCTGGGCAATTACGGAGAACTTTTTGGAACTCCTCAGCTGGAGGTGGAACTGGATTCAAAAGGACGCATCCACTCCCTTCGGGTTCTTCGGGGCGCTCCCTGCGGAGCCACCTGGAATGCGGCGAAAGCAGTGGTGGGAATGAACGGAGAGGAAGGGGCCGTACGTATAGGCCTGGAAACACAATTTTTTTGCGGTGCCGATCCCTCGGGTTGGGATCCCATGCATGGCAGAAGTCCGGTTCATTTCGCCGGTGAAGTGCATGCTCGAGCTCTTCAAAGAGCCCTGGATCAATGCCTTCCATCAGGCAAGAGGTAAAAGGCGAACGGGTGCAGTGGATTCAATCTCAATAAAAGAAGGAGGAAAAAATGCCAAAAATCGGAGTGCTTCTTTCAGGTTGCGGTGTCTTTGACGGATCGGAAATTCACGAGGCGGTATTGACCCTGCTCTTTCTTGACAGGGCAGGAGCGGAAATCATCTGCATGGCGCCCAACGTGGACCAGCACCATGTGATCAATCACCTGACCCAGCAGCCCACGGAAGAGAAACGAAACGTCCTCGTGGAATCTGCACGCATTGCCCGGGGCAGCATCAAGGACATCAAGGATGTGGACGCTTCCCGGCTCGACGGAATCATCATTCCAGGAGGATTTGGAGCGGCCAAGAACCTCAGCGACTTCGCCTTCAAAGGTCCTGACGCCCAGGTCCTTCCGGAGGTTCAGAAACTGCTCGAAGACCTCCTGAAAGCCAACAAGCCCGTGGGAGCCATCTGCATCGCACCCGCCACCCTCACGAAAGCCCTCTCGGGCAAGAATGTGGAAGTGACCATCGGATCCGATGCCCAGACGGCCTCGGCCATCGAGTCCATGGGGGGGAAACACCAGGTCTGCACCGTGGACATGATCCATTTCGACCAAAACAACAAGGTTGTTTCCACACCCGCCTACATGCTGGGGCCGGGAATCAAGGACGTGGCCCAGGGCATTGAAAAACTGGTCAACAAGGTCCTGGAACTCGCCAGGTGACACCGTCCTGAAAAAAAAAGAGGAGTGCGGGTCCCCGCACTCCTCTCTTCAGTTCATGTTGCGCCCTTCTATGGATCGGCTCCCGGCCCTGCGGACAAAGTCTGCGGCCCGCCTCGGCAGGCTTCCGTCTTCACAAAGGGACGTTTCCCCGAAATCAGTCGAGCGATTCGTTTTCCACCAGGTCCCACACGCCGCAGGGACAGGCTCCCGCGCAGAATCCGCATCCGATGCAGCGGTCAGGATTCACCACCATTTCAAACCCCTTGCCATGATCCACTTCCTGGCGGGAAATGGCCCCCTGCGGGCACATGGCTTCACAAATGCCGCAGTCCCGGCAGGTGCCGCATGAGGAGCACTGGGACGCACAGCTTTCAACGCTGTCAAAGGTCAGCCGTCTCGGATCGAAGTATTCCAGTTTGACCCGGTGGTGATCGAACATCTGGCGCGCATCGCCCGTGGGGCGTTTTCCGGCGATCATGTCCGAAATGACCTGTGCCGTTTTTCGTCCCGCCCCCACCGCCTCCGTGAGCAACCCCAGCTTGACCGCATCCCCCACGGCAAAGACTCTGGGGTCGGTGGTCTGGTGAAGGTCGTTCACCTTGATGAACCCACGCTCTGTGGCGATGTTTTCAGGCAAAAACTCCAGATCAGGCGTGTCGCCGATGGAAATGATGACCGTGTCTGCGGGAATCACCTCACCGGACGCCAGCTCCAGCCCTTCTTCCGTGACAGCCTTGCTGAAGCACGGATAACGGAACCTGGCTCCAGCGGCTTCCGCTTCTTCCCGCTCCTTTCCGAAGGAGGCGGGAGGCTGAATGTCCACCAGGGTGATCTCCTCAGCTCCCAGCCGATGAGCTTCCGTAGCGGCATCGCAACCCACGTTGCCGGCACCGATGATGACGACCCGTTTCCCCACGGACATCTCGCCGGCCTTGCTCTTTCGAAGAAATTCCAGCGCGGGAATGAGCCGCTCGTGGCCCGGCATGGGAATGACCCTGGGCTTTTGCGCCCCCACCGCGATGACCACAAAATCGAAGTCCGCCCTCAATTGTTCGAACTCATTCCGGTTCAGCTTCTGCTGCAGGTGGACGTGCGGCATCGCTTCCTGTACGCGGCCCACTTCCGTCTGAATCACATCGTCGGGTATGCGGGATTTGGGGATCTGGGAAGCGATTTTTCCCCCCAGGGCCTTGTCCATGTCGTAAATGACCGCCTCATGGCCCAAACGGCGCAGCTGCCACGCAATGGAAAGACCCGACGGGCCTCCGCCGATGACAGCAATGCGCTTGCCCGACAAGGGGGGCAAGGGGGGCAGTTTGGCCGAAAGGCTCGCTTTGCCCAGCTGGGGCAGGTCCAGCGTCACCATGTTGGCCGATGTTCGGGTGCACCCCTGCATGCAGAGGTTGGGACAGAGATAGCCACAAATGGAAGCGGGAAAAGGAGTGTAGGCCAGAGCCAGATCGACGGCCTCGTCCATGCGTCCCTCCCGGATCAGACGCCACCGTTCGTTCACGGGAATGCCCGTGGGGCAGCTGGCCTCGCAGGGAGCGGCGTATTTCCGGTTTTCCCACACGGGGACCCATCGGCGCAGATGCCCCGTGGTGATGAGGGGTATGGGAGAACGATCCACGTCCGTCAGGTCTCCAATGAGTCCTCCCTTTCCCAGCTCCGCATCCCACACGTTCGTGCGAAATTCATGCATGCCGGGACGTTTCCGGCCCACCTTCTCCAGGGGGCCCCGGGCCACCAGCATCTGCCACTCATCCCGGACATTGAGAACTTCCAGGAGATCGGGGCGGCCGATGGCTTCCAGGTATTTTTCCATGTTGACCGTGAGCCAGTCCCAGTCTTCCTGGGAAATGGGCACCTGCTTGGCGTCGGCCTGGCTGAAGCCCCTGTGCGGTCCCCGAAAATAAATGCGTCCGCCCACCATGCCCACGCAAGGACGGTGACCGAGCACATTGCGGGAATCCTGCGACATGTGGCCGCAGACCACGGCGACGCCCCCCGCCATGAATTCGGCAAAGTAGTCTCCCACGGAACCCAGCACCCAGAGTTCCGGTGGATCGAACCTGGGATTGTGCTTGGTCATGGTCATTCCACGGGCGCCGATGTTGCCGGCCACGTAAACCTGGCCCTGGGCCATGGCATTGCACGCGCCATTGCCCGCATTGCCATGGACGATGATTTTGGCTCCGCCGTTGAGCCACCCCACGTCATCGGAAACGGGCCCCATGATTTCAATGGTGGTGTTGGCAAAACCCATGGAACCCACACGCTGTCCGGGAGATCCCAGGATTTTCACATAAACCGGTTCCTCACCGGCTTTCCACAACCGGCCGCCTATTCCATGCTGGCCGAAAGCTTCAATTTCCAGGTTGCGGCCTCCCTGTTCCAACGCCTGCTGAATGCGCTCCTCCAGGATGCGCGACTCAATGCGATGTTCCTCCTGCAGGCCGGATATCCTAAGGGACTGTTGACTCTCCATACCCTTCAACTCCAAACGATGAATGAAGCCGGGATGACCTTCCACAGGTCATCTTCCCGGCCCTTGAAATCAAAAACGCGGACGGCATTTCCCCATCCCCCCAAAACCGTGAACCTCCATCACACCACGTAATCGATGTCCAGTCTTTCGGCTGCGGCTTTGTCGTTGATGGCCAGAGCGTCGGACATTCCAATGGGCAGTGAGGTGGACCGCCCCAAGGGCGCCACAATCTTCTTGAGTTCCGTGTCAAAACTCAAATAGACGTCCACCACCCGTTCCGCCACTTTTTCGGGATCCAGGCGGCGATAAATGCGGGAGTCCTGAGAGGTGATGCCTTTGGGACACAGTCCGATGTTGCAGATGTTGCAGCGATCCGCTTCCGACCCCACACAACCGGCCGCCGCCTGCATGATGTATTTTCCCGTCTGCACCACGCTCGCCCCCAGCATGATGAGAGCCGCCGCATTGGCCGCCAGTTTGCCGTTCTTGCCCGCTCCTCCGCCGGCTATGAGGGGAATTTCATTCTGTCGCCCCAGCTTCACCAGGTTGAGATAACAATCGCGGAGATTGCTGGCGATGGGGTGTCCCATGTGATCCATGGAAACGGCGTAAGCGGCCCCCGTGCCCCCATCCTCACCATCGATGGCCAAAGCTCCCGCGTACGGGTTGCGGGTCAGGTTGTTGAGGACTGCCAGGGCCGTAGAGGTTCCCGAAATTTTTGGATAGACCGGGACCCTGAACCCCCAGGCCATGTACATGGACTGAATCATTTTGGCCACGGCCTCTTCGATGGAATACTTGGTCTGGTGCGTGGGAGGACTGGGCAGACTCACACCGGCGGGCACCCCCCGAATGGCGGCGATGAGCTTGTTCACCTTGTACCACATGAGCAGCCCTCCGTCGCCGGGCTTGGCACCCTGTCCATATTTGATTTCCACGGCACAGGGATCCTCTTTCATGTGGGGCAGGGCGTGGATGATCTCATCCCACCCAAAATAGCCACTGGCAATCTGGAGAATGACGTACTTGAGAAACCTGGACCTCAAAAGGCGCGGCGGGCACCCCCCTTCCCCCGTGCAGATCCTGACGGGCATGCCCATTTCCTCATTGAGGTAGGAAACTCCCATTTGAATGCCCTCCCACATGTTGGGAGAGAGAGCGCCAAAGGACATGCCGCCGATCATGAGAGGGTAGATCTCGCGAACGGGAGGCGTCCATCCCTGCTCGTGGAAAAACTTCAGGCTTTCTTCGGGAGGCAGAATGCGCCCCAGAAGACTTCTCAGTTCGAACTCGTGACGCCCCGCATCGAGGGCCGGGTCCGTGAGCATGGAAATGCGGGGGAACTTGATCTGATCCAGCAATCCACCCTGCGCCGCATCGGGGGCATTTCTGCGCCCGCCCCGGTTCCGCGCCTGACCGCCGCGGTTCACATGAAAACGGAACTTGTCCGTCTCATCGGTCCTGAAGGGCATGATGCAGTCGTTGGGGCACACAAGACTGCACGTGGCGCAGCCCACACAGGCGTATGCAGGATCCGTCTTCTGGCGAATGCCCTGGTAAGTCTGGTACACAGTGGCGGGGGGACTGTCCGGTGTGGGTTGGGAAAGGTCCGGCGTGCTCACCAGCCGTTTTCTGAAGACTCCCAATTCCAGCGTGTGCACGGGACAAACGGCTGCGCAGCGGCCGCAGAGGGAGCATTTGTCTTTTTCCCACCGAATCTGCCAGGGAAGATCTTTGACGCTCAGTGAGGAAGGGGTAGTGAATCCATTTGAGAGCATATTTTAACCTCCAGACGTTCCGAATCCACCAGGGCAGTGTCCAGGTGCATGGGTTGAAAATCTTCGTTTTTGTTGCGCTGGGGAATGGTGGCGTCCAGCCCGCAGATTTCTGAGGAAAACGCATAGAGCCCCGGTCTGCCCCCCACCACGCCGGGGCGGAGCTTCTTGCGGTCCTGCACCATGAAAAGGCTCTTGTCGGGCAGGCATCCGATGACACAATTGGGCCCGTCGATGATGAGACGCCGGCAGGACTGCTTGAGGGTCTTGAGAAGGCCCTCCTGAGGATGGCCCTTGAGATCCTCGTCCTGCAGGGGGGTGATGATGTGCTTGTACGCCTCTATGCCCAACCCCAGCCGGTGAAGCGTGAAGTGCAGAATGTGGGTGAAAACTTCGGAATCGGACTGGTATCCCATGTAACCGGGAAACCCCCGCGAGGAGAGAAACTCCCGAATGGGAACGAAGGCCGTGTTTTCACCGTTGGTCATGGAAGCGATGCCCTGAAGGAAGAAAGGGTGGCAGGCGTAGAGGTTGATGGCATAATTGGTGTTCTGCCTTCCCTGGGCCATGATGACGCGCGCCTGAAGTTCCTTCCGGTCCAGTTGCAGGTATTCGGCCACCGTGAGGGGGTCGCCCAGCTCCTTGAGCATGATCACATCGGGCCAGAAGCTGTAGATGATCATGTCCCCACCCTCTTCTCCCATCTGACGCAGCTGAAGGCGCGTCATGAGCAGCCGGTAATCCAGCTCTTCCTGGCTCAGGCCTTCCCACGTTTCAGGATATTCATAGGCACGGATGAGGTACACATCCCGTTTGGGAACACCCGGGGGAGGGCTTTTGGGAATCTTGATGGACATTTTGTACTTGGTCATGAAACCAATGCCGATCATGAACTGATCCAGCCGCTTCATGCCCTCGTTGGAAAATATTCCCGACAGAATGGGCGCCCCCTTCATTTCCCCCAACGGTCCACCCAGGTCGCTCAGAAACAGGCCGACTCCGGAACCATCGTGCCCTTCCCTCATGACATCGAGGGCCCGGACAGCCATCATGGGAGACTGGGGCTCCTCACTGGTCAACGCGAATAAACGGCACATCTCGCTGTTCTCTCCTTTTCATCATCACCATGAACCAACCTCTGCCCCCGGCAGCCCTGCCACTCATGCGCCAGGAAGCAGTTTCCAACCCGATCCGGCCAGGGTGGGGCTTCACAAAAACCAGCATTTTCCCGAAAAACCCGGGGGCTCCCTTCCACGTCCTTCCCGGAAGGGCACACCGGGTTTCCCTTCTGCAAGCCGTAAGATATTAGTCAAAATCACAATTTTTGACAAGATCTGAACAACATATTAATTTTGCTCGATTGTTTCACATAACAAGTTCATTCAAGTTCAAGGCAATGGAGCATAACGGGTCACCCCGCCCAAAAGCTGCCTCAAAAGCCGCACGGGTTTAAAAGCTTGGATTTCCTTTTGTGTTTTGCTAAACATTAAACCACTTTGTGCGAAAATGGTATCTTGTGTTGTCCCGGCAGGAGGAAGCGTTCCATGAGGCCCATGAAAGTCTATGTCACACAAAACAACCATGCCTCCATAAGGTGCCCGGAATGCGGAAGGCAAAAAAACATGGAGGTTTCCAAATTCAAAAAACATCACAAAGCCATCATGGTCAAATGCACCTGCAATTTTTCCTTTCCCATCATCTTTGAGAAAAGACAGCACTACAGGAAAATGGTCAATTTCATGGGCCATTACAGTTCCGAAGACAACTCTATCAGCCAAAAACCGATCACGATAGAAGATATTTCCCGAACAGGCATGAGATTCCGCACCAGCACACAAAACCAGGTGGAAGCGGGCCAAAACATCATCGTTCATTTCGTGCTCGATGATGACCAGCGGACTTCCCTGGACTTAAAGGTCACCGTGGTGCGGGTGCAAGGGCTTGAAGCGGGAGCGGAGTACACGGATGCGAACATTCCCAAAGCCCTCGCTTTCTACCTGCTTCCCTGAAAGCCCTTTGAAGGCACGCGGCCCCAGAAGGCTGGCGGCCTTCCTCGCCGGCCCTTCCGTCCCCGACCTGTGAACGGAAATGACTTTCAACTGAACCAAGGCTCACGCAAGAGCCTCCATGGAAAGTTCCGCCACATGCCCCCAACGCAATGCAGCAAAAACATCAAGCTTTCTCAACGAATCATTTTGGCCCTCGATGTGGAAACGGGGGAAGAGGCCAGATCCTGGGTGGAGAAACTGGAGGATCAGATCAAATTCTACAAGATCGGCCTTCAGCTCTTTCTGGCGGAAGGCTTTTCCATTGTGGACTGGATCGTTCAGAGGGGCCACAATGTGATGCTGGACCTCAAATTCTTCGATGTGCCCCAAACAGTGGGGCTGGCGGTGAAACAACTCAACCATCGGGGAATCGCCTATGCCACCATACATGGCAACGACGCCATCATGAAAGCGGCGGCCACCGCCGCACAGGACGTGAAAATCCTCGCCGTCACCGTGCTCACCAGCTTTGATGAGGAAGACCTTCGAGACCTGGGGCTTCAATGTTCCCCCCTCGACCTGGTTCGGTCCAGGGCGCGCAGGGCCCTGGAACTGGGCTGTGACGGTGTGGTCTCATCAGGCCTGGAAACACTCCATATCCGGAAAGATCTTGGAGGAGAACTCCTGGTGGTGGTTCCCGGCGTCAGACCCGGCGTGGACCGCAAGGACGACCAGAAAAGAGTCGTCACGGCGCGGGAAGCATTCCTCAACGGCGCCGACCATGTGGTGGTCGGCCGTCCCATCAGGCAGGCGGAACACCCCATGAAGGTGGTTGAAGACATGCTCACGGACACGGAAAAAGCGCTGGTGGAAAGGGAATCCCATGCCCTGTGATTCATGCGGGCAGATCCAGGTCAATTCCTGGACAACTCCCAAAAAAACCGCAGTCCTGAGTGGTGAGACCCCGGGAATGGCTTGCAAAAATGACATTTGCCCCTGAGCATGCCGGACGTGGAAATTGGCTGCCCGGATTCATTGCCGCGGGTTTTCGCCAGCGCCTTTTTCCAGGCGCCGGTTCACGGCAGCCAGTGCCACCCATCCGTCCAGGTTCAGTTCATCAATCACCTTCCAGTTTTCGGACAACATGGATTGGAATTCACCCTTCTGTCCCTC